>NZ_VPCT01000009.1:0-130421 GCF_013418055.1 Acinetobacter sp. YH12208 | reverse complement strand
GCCGTGTCTCAGTCCCAGTGTGGCGGATCATCCTCTCAGACCCGCTACAGATCGTCGCCTTGGTAGGCCTTTACCCCACCAACTAGCTAATCCGACTTAGGCTCATCTATTAGCGCAAGGTCCGAAGATCCCCTGCTTTCTCCCGTAGGACGTATGCGGTATTAGCATCCCTTTCGAGATGTTGTCCCCCACTAATAGGCAGATTCCTAAGCATTACTCACCCGTCCGCCGCTGAATCCAGTAGCAAGCTACTTTCATCCGCTCGACTTGCATGTGTTAAGCCTGCCGCCAGCGTTCAATCTGAGCCATGATCAAACTCTTCAGTTTAAAATCAGTAGTACCTTTAAAGGGTACCAATCTTGGCTCATCAATTTTCTGACAAATATTTCTCAAATAAACTTCGAGTCATTTCTACCATCAATCAATGAAAATAATTTCGATCGATCAACCAGTAAAAATCCACACAAGTTGTTCTTCATAAGCTCTTAATGATCTTCTTGCTGATTCGTCACCAGCAAGCTAGGTCGGCTATATTACACTGAATTTCTAAAGTGTCAATCCGTAATTCAAATTAATTTAAACTTATCAAACAAAACCCAATCTTAACACTTCGTGCTAAGTTGCTGTTTTATCAGAAGTTTTAATCTTCATCACTGCCGATGGATGTGCATTCTACAGCATTTCAGAGCGCTTGCAACACTTCTTGCAAAGATTTTTTATCGTGTGTTTGTTTTATAAACCAATAAAAATATAAATAATTGTTTTTTATACAAAATTTATTTTAATTATTTTTGATTTTCATGTGATCTAGCTAAGAACTCTCACCCAAGTAATTACAACCAATTGTTTTAATTGAAATTATTTAAAAAATCATTTATTACGCACTCCCTATTGCTTAAGGCGTAGTCAATTCTTGTTTTATTCTTCACCGCCCTGACGCTTATATAGACAAAACTTGTTTTATACGGCCTTCTTCCTAGAAATTGGCACTCTATTTAAATATGCAAAATAAACTCCGACCTTAAAATTAAAAAAGCCATTGCTTAAGAGCAATGGCTTTTTCAAAAGATTAGACAACAATTAAAACTTCATACTGACTCTTGCCCAGTAGTTACGGCCAATATTGTTAAATTGCTCATTGGCAGCAAATCCAAAACCAGAACTGCCCATCTTGTTCAAATGCTCGGCATAGGTACGATCTAGGACATTATCGACCCCCACAGAAAGATCTACCCCATTCGTAATGTGATATGTGCCATTTAAAGACAGTGCGCCAAAGCCTGCACTTTTCTTAACATCATAACCAACGATATTCCCTTCACGCTCACTAATTCGGTTTTGACCATCGACCAAACGCCAGTAAGCACCCAAAGTATAATTATCCTGGATATAACGTAAATTCACCCGAGCCTCTAAAGGTGAAATCTGTGGCAACGGCGTATTATCAGTGGTGTTTTCACCCCATGCGTACATGGCACTGACATCAGCCTGAATCGCATCACTAAACTGATAACCAATGCCCGCTTCTGCACCTGCAATGACAGCATCGACATTTCGTGTTTCAGCTTGATCGTTTGCATTGTATTTGGTCAAAATAAAATCTTGAATCAAGCCTGTATAGGCAGATACCCATGAACTTAGGTTTCCATGTTCATGTTGGTAACCTAAATCCAACTGTAGGGTTTTCTCAGTATCAATGCTTTTAAAGGTATTGGTATTACCATTCCCTGTTTTAGGACTGAATAATTCCCAGTAATCCGGCATACGTTCGACATAGCCCACGCCAATATAGGTCTTACCATCGTCATGCTCGGGATGATGATTTTCAAAACGTACAAAGGCACTCGGTAGAGTTTCTTTACGTTCCTGATTTGACTCCACTGCTTCTACATTGACCTGATCCAGACGCAAACCAGACACTAGCTTATTGTTATCACTAAGCTGATAACTGAGCTCACCAAAAGCCCCAACAGACTGGAATTCCATATCTTTAGTACGTGACTGATTTTGATACGGCGTCATCAGACTTCCGTTACGTTTAGTATGTTGGTTATTCTGACTATCGATACCAGTAATCAGCTGTAATTTATTCCATTCATTGGTCATTGCCATACGAGCATTCAATGTTTTACGCGCAACATTGCTCGCCATGGGCATACTCATCATGGGACTAGCCTGAAACTCACGCAGACTATAATTATCCATGACATGATCATTAAAGTTATAGTTCACCTGTGCTTCAATCTTTTGAATCACATCGCTAATATTTTTCTTTTCGAGCTTTAGACCGAGACTTTCACGGGCAAATTTCGATCCATCCATAGCCCGACCAGCATAGACTGCTTCAGCATCCGCTTTACCACCGGTCAGTTCTACCCAGGTATTTTCATCAGGTGTCCAGCCTAAAGCCAGATCCGCATTCCAGCGCTCCCAATCCGAAGGAACAATGGTGCCATTTCCATCTTTATAACTGCCAGATACAGAACGGTTGGTATTCAGACGGATATATTTCTGCTCATCCCCTGCTGCTACTTCAATATTTTGATCCAGACGACCAAATGAACCCATCAATACGCTTGTCTGACCACGATAGTTTTTATCTTCATCAAACTGTTCCGGACTACGTTCAAAAATTACGGTTGCGGCAGATCCAGTATTGGCATATTGAACCGTTTGTGGCCCTTTAATCACTGAAATCTGGTCATAGCTTTCTGGAGAAATATAAGAGGTCGGTGAATCCATACGGCTTGGACAGGCTCCCAGGTTTTCGGTGCCATCGGTCAGGATTTTAATCCGGGAACCAAACATGCCACGGAAGGTTACATCACCATTGGTACCGGCACCACTATTCACCGCACTAAAGCCGACAATACTCTGTAAATAATCGGCACCATCGCTGGCAGGAATCGGCTGAATTGGCTGTTTCGGATCAGCACGGACAATCAGGCCATTGGCATCATTACCCGCAGCAGAGGTCACCACAATCGGCGCCATAGTGTACACAGGAAGGCTTTCATTTGCCATGCTGACTTGTGAATAACAGGCAACACAGATCGCAGCCGCAAGTGGCTGTAAAAAGAATTTAGGCTGAGCCATTTTTTATCTCACTGAATACATAAATAAAGCATGGCTTGAGTCAATAACAACCCAAGCGGAAAAATGCAGATTTATGCAGGCAGTGGTGGTGCTCGTCCCTGAGGAATTAAGAAGAGCTGCTGAAGGACAAACCAGACATGCTTAAAGGTTTTTTGATAAGCAATTAAACGTACCTGAATCCGGTCAAGTACCTGTTTGATATCCAGATCCGGCGGTAAGACTAAATTGGCATAAACCGTACAGTATTGACACTGATGATTGGCATCATGATGATCATGCTGAATATGACCAGATTGGACTTTGAAATGGTGATGTTCACTGGCACTATGCTGTGTATGAACGTCTGTCGCGATAAGAAGCGCACGCGTGATGGTTTCGCAGACCGGAGCAACCTGATATTGCGTCGGTAACAAAGGCTGTAAAAATACAGCAATCTGTAGAAACACAGCTGCAAATGCAAATAGCAGCCCCGCGCGTAAAAACACAGGCCACTCCTAAAATATGCTCATGTCGATTATAACAAAGCCCAATCAGAATTGGGCTTTGTTGGATCATTAAAATAAATTAAAAAAATATCCTAGCGTTTAACTGCCACCTTGTCTTTATTACGCTGGCGTACCAGTTTTTCTACTTTTTCACGTGCACGTTGACGTTTTAATGGCGATAAATAATCAACAAATAATTTGCCACTTAAGTGATCCATTTCATGTTGAATACACACAGCGAGAAGTCCGTCAGCTTCGAGTTCAAATGCTTGACCTTCCAGATTAATTGCCTCGATTTTTACACGTGACGGACGGTCAACTTTATCGTATATTTGAGGAACTGATAGACAGCCTTCTTCGTAGGGCTGCGTTTCTTCAGTCAATGGTGTAATTTTGGGGTTAATAAACACCATCGGTTGATCTTTATTTTCAGACAGATCCATAACAATCAGCTGAATATGACGATCCACCTGAGTCGCGGCAAGTCCGATACCTGGTGCTTCATACATGGTTTCAAACATATCTGCAGCGAGCTGACGAATTTCATCAGTCACATCTTCGACAGGTTGTGCAATGGTACGAAGACGGGGATCCGGGAAACTTAAAATAGGTAATAAGGCCATACTGCGTCCTCAATTATGCCATTGATCAAAAAACCAAATGAAGGGAATGCTTCATCAAAAAATGTGTGTAAGATCGTTATTATAACGCAACTACGCACATAATTTTAGGAATTATGATAATGAAAAAGGTTTTGAAGGGCATGCCATTTTTTAGTGCCTTGGGGTTTAAAAATCAGATGCTGGCACTCGCCGTTTGTGTCGGTGTCGGTATGGGGACTATTCATTCTGCCGAGGCCGCACCTGCACGTAATGTCAATCCGCCGGCATTAAAAGCCAGTGCACCCAATATTTATGTGGTCAAAAAAGGCGATACCCTCTGGGACATCTCAAAACGCTTTTTGAAAAACCCGGTGCGTTGGCCTGAAATCTGGGCCAGCAACAAGCATGTGAAAAATCCACATTGGATTTTCCCGGGCGATCGCCTGTTGATGTGTGATTACCAGGGCCGTCCGATTATTGGCAAAGATGAAGGTGATGGTTGTGACGGTATTATCAGCCGCTATCTGGGCAGCACCTCTCTGCAACCTCAGATTCGGGTTGAATCTTTAAACAATACCATTCCAGTGATTCCACTAGAACATATCAAACAGTGGCTAGAGCGCTATACCCTGATGGCGCCTGATTCAGTTCAAGGCACCCCATACATTCTTGGAACTGCAGATCAGCGCGTACTGGCGGGCAAAGGCCAGAAAGTCTATGTACGTGGTAACGGTCTGGTCGTTGGTCAACGCTATGCCGTTTATCGTGAAGCTGAGCCTTATGTATTTACCGATGCCAATGGCAAGAAATATACTGCTGCACTCGAGCTGCAACAGGTGGCATCTGGTATTGCGGTACGTAGTGAAGGTGAGGTAACCACACTGGAGCTGACTGACAGTTATAACGCGGAGGTGCGTCGCGGTGACCGCGTACTCGCTGAATACGACCCGATGTTACCGACGCTGTTCTACCCAACCAATGCAGAAAGTATTGTGCCTGGTGGTCAGATTGTGCGTGTATTGGGGTCGATTGGTACTGCAGCACGTCATAGTGTCGTCACCCTTGACCGTGGTACGGCACATGGCGTTCAGACAGGTCATGTCTTTAGCGTAAACCAGAAAGGTGAAGTGGTGACTGATCCGAAGACTAAAGAACGGGTGCAATTGCCAGGTGAGCGTATTGGTCAGGTCATGGTCTTTAAAGCCTTCGATCAATTGAGCTATGCCTATGTGCTGGATAGCGAGCTTCCAATTAAAGTGGGTGCCGGCATTCAGCCTCCTTTGTTAGAAGACTAAGGTTGCAAAGTGGGATGATGTTGATAGATCAGCATCATCTCAATTATTTTCATTCATACCAATAATAAGAAGACGCAAAAATAGGTCTCACTATGTTGAACAGATTGTCGACATCACAAATCAATGCCATCACGCTGTGGTATTTGGTGCAACATTCCCTCACCAGCTTTTATAAAATCAGTCGGCATTATGCAGATCTTGCGGATGCAGTCCATTGTTCTCAAATCGAGACCTGGCAAAAGCTCGGCCTTCATAAAAATCATATTCAACGCCTGAAAGACTTTCAAAGCAGCGAATCTCAAACCCATTTTCAGCACAGTCTAGAACAGATTCAGTTGCACAGTGATTTTGTGCTTTTGCATACAGATGCTGAATATCCACAACAACTGAGTCATTATGAGCATAAGCCGCCAATTCTGTTCGGGCAGGGACATGCAGATCAGTTACTCCAGCCACAAATTGCAATTGTTGGCAGTCGCAAGCCAAGTCCGCACGGACAGCAAGTCGCCTATGACTTTGCCTTTTATCTGAGTGAGCAAGGTTTTTATATTAATAGTGGCTTGGCACAAGGGATTGATGAAGCAGCACATCGGGCTGCGCTACAACATCGACGAACGATTGCAGTGATGGGTACAGGGATCGAACAGACCTATCCTGCTGTACATCAAGCACTACGTCAGCAAATGATTAACCACGGTGGTACAGTTATTACTGAGTTTTTACCTTTTACCCCACCCTTGCAGCAGCATTTTCCACGGCGCAACCGAATTGTCAGCGGCTTAAGTCTTGGGGTGATTGTGGCAGAAGCCGCGTTAAAAAGTGGTTCATTGCTTACGGCACAATGGGCAGCGGAACAAGGCAAGAACATATTTGCAATTCCGGGGCATATTTACAGTGAACATCATCAAGGTTGTCATCAACTGATTCGTGAAGGTGCAATTTTAATTGACCATCCACAGCAAGTGATTGAGGATTTAGCCCTAGCAACACAGTGGCAAGCGAATGCAAATCACTTCAAAAAAGATACTTATCCTGAGCAAGAGCGCACTATCCCGCCCCATTTAATTCATCTTTATAATCAACTCGATTGGGTCGGACAGAGTCTGGATCAGCTCAGTTTTCATTTACAACAGGAAGTATCTTCCTTGACCAGTCAATTGATGGAACTTGAGCTGCTCGGCTTGAGTACTCAACAAGCGGGCATGTATCAGCGTTGTCGTCCACTGAAATAAAGTTCACAATAGGGCTTTGTTGTTTTGTATAAGGTATTCACATGATTACTACCTCTGTTGCTGAAGCAGCAGCATGTCTTAAAGACGGACAAGTCTTGGCATATCCTACAGAGGCTGTTTGGGGCTTGGGTTGCGACCCTTATAATGAACAGGCATTTCATCAGATTTTAAAATTGAAACAGCGCCCGATTGAAAAAGGGGTGATTCTATTGGCAGCGCATATTTCACAGGTGGAACATCTTCTGCAAGATTTAACTACAGAAATGCGTGAACAAGTGATTGAATCCTGGAGCAATGACAGACCCGCTGAACGCGCCACCACCTGGCTGCTTCCCGCGCATCAGGAGATTCCGGCCTGGATTAAGGGCGATCATCTCAAAGTGGCGGTTCGCGTTACCAACCATCCACTCTGTATGGCACTGTGTCAGGCCTTTGGCGGTTTTATTGTGTCTACCAGCGCCAATCCTGCAGGATTGGAACCGGCACGTTCACTACAAGATGCGATTCGCTACTTTGATCAGAATCTGAATTATCTGAATGGTGACTTAGGGTTAAGCCAGCAACCGAGCCGGATTATTGACGCCGTCAGTGGGGCGATTATTCGCGACTAAGTTGGTTCTCAGTCGACTCAGATATTCAAGCTCGACTAAAGTTTTAAGACAAAAAAAAGCTCAACCATATAGGGATGGTTGAGCATAAAAAAGGATGTGCATAAATCACATCCAGAGGGTTCAGAAATCTCTGGCAGTTTGATAAAACAAGGAAAAATATGTTTAATCATTCTCGATGGATGCATTATGAGAGAAAATTAGTGCAACGACAAGTACAATAAAAAACTCAATTAATACATATTTTCTATTAATACTAGGCAACTTTTAACCAAAATTCAAACTATCTTGCTCTTTCTATTCCAGTTTTAAAATAAATTAAGATTTTTATATTTATTTTCACATTTAAAAATTGGGATTTAACAGGCTATTTCAATTAAAAAACCTTGATTGTTTGCTTAATATTCAAACAATTAATATCTTGATAAACTGTTCCTTAGCTTATCACTTTGCTCTTCCCGGATATTGTGCCCATATAATTCCCAGTAAAATGATACCACCTCCAATACTGTGATACATGGTCCAGGCTTCACCTAACCAGAGATAGGCGACTATCGCGGTAAAAACCGGCATCAGATTCATAAAAATACTGCTACGATTTGGACCGAGTTGCTGTACCGCCATCATCCAAAAGAACGGAGCTAAAATAGAAGGAAAAATTCCGGCATAAACAATACTGGCTGCATTATGGCTATTGATACTGTCCAGACCGAAGTAAAGTACCAATGGAATATGATAGAGACAGGCCATAAAAATCTGGATATACAGACTCAGCAACAGTGGAATCTGAATCTGCCATTTTTTCAGCAAGACACCATAGCAGGCATAGAAAAATACTGCGATCAGCATCAGCAAATCACCGATATAATTGTCGCCCACCGTCAAGAAATGCAACCCCTGCCCTTGGGCCATGACATACATCAGCCCAATAAAAGACAGCAGACTCCCCAGTACCGCAGCCTGTGTCGGGCGAATTTTTAAGACAAAAATACCCACAATAATGGTAAAAATAGGAATAAAGGCATTGATCAGCCCCATATTGGTCGCAGTGGTAAAGTGTGCAGAGCTATAGGCCAATCCTTGATACAGCACCATCCCCAAGGCACTCAAAACTGCAAAGTGTCCAAGATGTGGTCGAATTTCCGGCCAGGCCGCTTTGACCTTGGGCAACAGAAATGGGCTTAAAATCAGCAGTGCCAGTACCCAGCGGTAAAAACTGATACTGATGGGAGAAATATAATCCGCCACATAACGTGTCACCGTCATGTTTAAGGACCAAATAAAAACTGCGGCCAATGGCAATACTATCGCCCACCAGACTGCTTTGTGCTGCTGTGTCATACCCTCATCCATGTGTCGCTTGTCTTGTTATTTAGCGATTGCTATTTGCGCACCCTAGCATAATAGATTTTTCACATGATATTCAGGCAATTTACCGATTTAAGCCTCCTGCTTCAGCTGCTGTTACTTGTATTGAATCTAAATACCCGTTAAAACAAAGACGATTCAGTCTGAATAAACAGGAAATCTAATGACTCGCTCTGTATATGACATTCCAGTCAAAACCATTCAAGGCCCAGAAACCACCTTAAACCAGTATCAGGGCAAGGTATTGCTTGTGGTGAACGTGGCATCGAAATGTGGTCTGACTCCGCAATATGAAGGTTTGCAAAAGCTGTATAAAGACAAAAAAACGCAAGGTCTGGAAATTCTGGGCTTCCCTGCCAATAACTTTCTGGAGCAGGAACCAGGTAGCGAAGCAGAGATTCAGGAATTCTGCTCTATCAATTATCAGGTTGACTTCCCGCTCTTTGCTAAAATTTCTGTGGCGGGCGAAGACAAGCATCCGCTCTATACCACGCTGACTCAAGCTGTACCAGAGCGGATCGGTGAAGGCCCGTGGTGGAAAGATCTGGTCGATTATGGCCTGACTCCAAACCAACCGCCTGAAGTGTTATGGAACTTTGAGAAATTTCTGATCAATAAGAATGGCGAAGTGGTTGCACGTTTTGCGCCTGACATTACTGCAGATGATCCGCGAATTGTGGATGCGGTAAATGCCGAACTGGCCAAATAATTGCTAATCGCAAAGTAAGTATGTATTTACCCAATAGATACTTACTTTGTAATTTAAACACAGCGAGTTAAATACATAATAATTCATATAAATCCTATCTATAATTCGCCCTCAACTTTTATTTTTGGCTATAGTTCGTCGCCTGTTCATCAATCTAACAGGCCTAATCTGCAACGATCCTCGGTTAGATTAACAATACATTTGAAGCAATAAACCATTGAGTAAAAGCAAGTATATTTTCTATATCAAATGCATTCTACGCGTATGAGAAACCCGTACTGGATCAAGTGAATAGGGAGAATGTAAGCATGCATATCCAGAACTCTCCGTTTCTTAACATCATTACAGCCCAAACAATTTATTGAGTTGAAAACGTGAGTTTTATCTTTATTTTTTAAGCATTTTTAATCGAAGACGGTCTGCGCTTCAGTAAATTTGTTATAACTTTGCAACAATCTTTTTTATCTCCATAGTTTGTCCCTATATTAAATCATGAAATATTTCCACCTGCACCGAGACCCTGATTCCATGTCCAAGATTCTTGCCAATGCCGTTCTTCCTTTTGCATTATTTAGCTCAGGGATTTTACTGATGGGATGTGAACAGGCAGTTGAAGCACCCACTGAGCAAGCGGAAACTCGTAGTTCCGATCTTGACACTGCCAGCCAGCCGCAAACTGGCGCTACAGCAACAACTGAGCTTAGATCGGGCAATATGTTTTATATGGTTCGTGATGTGGCTGACTTACAGCTGAAAGCAGGCAGTTATGTGGAACAGTTGAAGCAGACTCAGACTGAGCTACAAAGTGCAGTAGAAGCCAAGGATACTCAGCAACTGCAGTCCACCGCAACCCAGTTACAACAGCAACTCAACAGCTTTAATCAGGTACTCGGCAACCTGAACTTAAAAAGTCAGGAAATTGACCAGATCCGCAGCAATATCATGAGTGCCAATCAGCAAGTCTTGGCCTCACCGCTGTTGAATGGTGACATGGATTTAAGCCAGATCGACCTGAAAAAAATTGAATCGCAGATGGTCAATGTGCAAGCTGAAATGATCAAACTGGCGGGGCTGCTGATCCAGAATCCAGAGCAAAAATCAGACAGTACGACTGAACAGGAAAATACCTAAACCTTCATCTAAGGCGATAGATCGGAAAGCATCTTCCTCAATCGCCTTATCTGCTTTACACTGTGATTTATTATAAAAACTAATTTAAATTAAAAGCTTATATCTAATAAAATAATCAGGAGTTCAATCATGTCGAATTCAGTGCTGTATTCTGTTGTTCCGGTCGAATCCCGACTTGACCTGAAAGATCCCTTTATTTTTACTGTTCACCATCAGGATCATTATCCACAAGGCAATGCCCAATTAGGGCCAGTTACACCGCCGTATCAGCATGAATATGACATGTATTATGGCGAGCAAATTCCCGGCTTTCCGGAGCATCCGCATACCGGTTTTGAAACCATTACCATTGTCGAGCGCGGTTATGTCGACCATTTTGACTCGCTCGGAAACTCGGGACGTTATGCCGCAGGTGATGTGCAATGGCTGACCACCGGCAATGGGGTACAGCACTGTGAGATGTTTCCCTTAATCCATCAAGATCAGGATAATCCTCTGGAGCTGTTTCAAATCTGGCTGAATTCCTCACCGGAACAGAAAAAACAGCCGGCCGATTATAAAATGTTGTGGCGTGAACAGATTCCGCATGTATTTTCAGCCAATGCAGCCGGACCTAAAGCGGATATTCGGGTCATTTCAGGGCAGTTTAAAGATACCGAAGCACTGGATCGTCCACCCCATTCTTGGGCAGCACCTGCTGAAAACAGGGTCAATATTTACCTGATCACACTTGCGCCTGAGGCAGAGCTGATTATTCCGGCAAGTACTGTGAGCGCGACGCGTTTTTGTTATTTCTACCAAGGCAAAAGTCTGGAGCTGGAAGGACAGAAAATACAGGTCAAGCATCTGATAGAACTCAAACCAGATCAGGATATTCATCTCAAAGGTGGTTTACTGGAATCACATATTTTATGGCTAGAAGGTGAACCGATTGGTGCACCCGTGGCGATGCGCGGGCCCTTTGTGTTAAATACTCCGCAGGAACTGGATGCTGCTTTTCGCCGTTATCGTGACACCCAGTTTGGTACTTGGCCTTGGCCAAACACTGAACCATCATTTCCACGAGAACAACCGCGTTTTGCCAGTTATGACGGTGGTCAACGCGAAGAATATCCAGAACAAAGAAGCCACTGAATAGTGGCTTCTTTGTCGAGTCAATATTTTATTTCTTCGGGCTTTTGACCACGACCAGTTTCTTTTGCACAAATTCTTTGAAACCATCAATCGAGAGTTCATGGCCATAACCGGAGTTCTTCACCCCGCCAAATGGTAATTCCGGCGTGGTATCGGTAAACCAGTTGATCCAGATCATACCGGTTTCCACCCGTGACGCCAGTTGTTTAGCGCGCTCAATATCTTGCGCATGGATCACGCCGCCCAGACCATAGTTAGAATCATTGGCAATTTCGACAATTTCATCATCATCTTTTGCGACATAAATTTGCGCCACCGGGCCGAAGAACTCTTCATACCAGGCTTCATTTTCACGCGTGATATTTTCCAGAATGGTCGGTGCATAAAAATTGCCTTGATGTTCTACGGCTTTAGCACCCGTGACCACAGTCGCACCTTGCGCTACGGCTTTTTCGACTTGTTTGGTGAGCTTTTCCAGCGCATCTTTTGAAGAAAGCGGCCCTAACGTGGTTTCAGGATCGAGCGGATCACCCAGCTTTAACTGTTCAAAAGCTTTCAGCATGCCGGCTTTGAATTGTTCGGCAATTTTTTCATGCAGAATAAATCGCTTCGCTGCCGTACACACCTGCCCGGCATTATTGACCCGCGCCTGACAGCCTAACTTGATCGCGCGTTCGAGATCTGCATCATCCAGCACAATAAAGACATCATTACCGCCCAGTTCCAGCGTTGATTTTTTAAGATGTTTTCCGGCCTGTTCAGCCACAGCACTGCCCGCACCTTCTGAACCTGTCAATGCCACACCACGTACACGTTTGTCTGCAATCACCTCAGCGACCTGGTCACTGCTGATAAACAGGTTGGTCCAGACACCTGTGGGTGCGCCTGCATCCAAGATCAGTTGTTCAAAGGCTTCCGCACATTGCGGAACAATGCCGGCATGTTTTGCCAGAACTGGATTACCAATGGCACAGTTCGGTGCAAAGACCCGCATCAGTTGATAAAACGGAAAGTTCCACGGTTCTACCGCCATGATAATACCCAGTGGATGATGCTCAACCCAGGCCTCACCCAGTTCCGTTTCATAGGACACGGGCGCTAAAAATTCTTTGGCATGATCAGCATAGTATTCGGCAATTTTGGCGCAGGTTTCGATTTCACCTTCACTCTGCTTAATGAGTTTTCCCATATCCAGCGTCATGAGCTTGGCCAGTTCAGATTTTTGCTCTCGCATATTGCTGGCCAGTTTACGAAGTACTTCAATACGGGTATCGGCCTGTTGAGCCCATTCCGATTTCAGGATTTTTTCTGCTGTATCGAGGGCATTTTGAATATCTTGATCGCTATGGGATGGGTAGTCTTTCAATTTTTGATTAGTAAATGGATTAATAGATTGATAAGCCATGGTTTTCCCTTTTTTCAATTATAAGTTTTGCCTGTTCTAAACTTCTATCGCATTCAGCTATAACAAGCGAAATCTGTTCGAATCATTTAACTTATCATTGATTTTTTTATGGCGTGTGCAGGTTTACAGATTGGTTCAAAACATTACTGAGAAGGGGTAAAAGTGATATCGAGTGGTACAAAATTAGATTTTACTTAGTATGAATTTATAATTTTTGCTTAATACGTAGAAAGAAGTAATATTCCTTTGAAATAACATAAAAGATTAAATATTATTCAAATAATATAAATTTCAACTATCTACAATTATGAAAATAAGTACTTTTGAGCTTTATGACTTTCAGACAGGGCTATGGAATAGATTTGATAATGATAAATTTATTCTTGAAGAAGGAGAATCTGCACCACCTCTGTCTCCACCACCAACCACAGAAAAAGAAATTGCAGATGAGAAAACTCGATTAGAAAGCCAAAGAAATACTAAAGAACTGCTTTCTCAAAAATTAAAAACAGCAATTCAAATGCCCAATATTATGGTACTTGCAGGTAGTGGTACTTCTTTAGGTTCACCTATAAATGGTCCATCGATGTGGAATTTATGGGAGCGATGCACCAAAGATGACATGCATGAACTAAGTAATAAAGCTTTTAGCGAGAGTAAGTATGATACTTATGTAGTTGAAGAAAAATATAAAAATATTGAAGAATGTCTTTCCCATTGTGAATCTTTTATTCAAATCACAAAAGAAGACGACTGCATATCAACAAGAGAATTTGTCCTAAGTTGTAAAAAAAAGATTTTAGAAGCCTGCCAATTTATTACGAATGAACAAGAACAATTGACTAAACATCGTGAATTTATTAGGAAATTGTCCCGAAGAAAATCAAAAGACCCTCGTATTAAGTTATTTACAACAAACTACGATACATGTTTTGAAACAGCTGCTAGTAAATTAGGGATTACTGTTATAGATGGTTTTTCTTTTTCATTTCCTCGTATATATGATCCGAAGTTCTTTGATCTAGATATCATCAAAAGAAGTCCGACAATAAACTTAAACAATCCTCAATATCTTGAAGGCGTGTTTCAGCTATACAAGTTGCATGGATCTGTTAATTGGAAAAGAGAAAATGGCTACCCAGTCCAACAGGTTGATAAGGTAGAAGCTGAACAAAGTTGTATGATTTTTCCAGCTAAAGGTAAATACCAGCAATCATATGTACAGCCACACCTAGAACTAATCTCTAGATTTAACCATGCGCTACGAGAGCCTAATACGTGTTTAATTATTGTTGGATTTGGCTTTAACGACGATCATCTATCTGAACCTATCCTTTCTGCCATTTATTCAAATCCACATCTTAAAGTTATTATTTGCACACCAACTCTAAAAAATGACTTTCTAAAAGATGCCAACTCCACTTCACCGTATTGGGAGAGATTAAAACATGTTGCAGACACTCGAAAAAATGATGAAATAATCTTTATAAATAGTGATTTTGGAAAACTATCAGAAATTATTCCTGATTTAACAGCATTATCACCTGCTGAAAATCTTTACGAGAATCTCCAAAAAGCATTTGGAGGTCATCATGTTTAATGGAATTTTACAACCTGAACTGATGTTTGGAAAAGTAAATTCAATTAATGCTAGCAGTATTCAATTCAAATACATCAATGACAATCATGAACCTACATATTTTGGTGGAAATCGTTATGGCAAAGGTGAAGTTGGTGAATTTGTTATTATTGAAAGCCAAGTCAACTTAGTTTTAGGACGTATCATAGAAATAAAGAAAGATGATTTAGCGAAGTCAAATTTGGATATCGTAGGCCGTGTACAACTTCTTGGAACAATCCAAATGGATGATCTAAGAGTATCAGCAGGTGTGGATTACTATCCAAGTATAAATGATTTAATTTATTCAGCACCGCATGAATTTATTGCAAAAATTCCTCAGAAAATGCAAAAAGGAGATCCAAATATAAATTTACATATTGGATCAATTTTAAATGACAGTTGTGGAATTTCTATAACACCGGAAAAACTATTTGGACGTCATTTAGGTATTTTAGGTGCAACGGGCGGAGGAAAAAGCTATACGACAGCTCGAATCTTAGAAGAATGTTTAAGATTTAACTCCAAAATCATCTTATTAGACCCAACTGGTGAATATAGTAAATTTGAGGATAATTCAGTAACTAATGTTCACTTAGGTAGTCCAACTAATCCTGCCGAAAGCTCTACTGCCATAAAAATACCACCTGATTGCTTTGAAGAAAGTGATTTTATAGCTTTGTTCGAACCAGCAGGAAAATCCCAAGGTCCAAAGTTTAGAGAAGCTATTAGAAGTCTAAGGCTCGTTAAGCTTCTTGAACAGAATTCTCTGCATTCTGAAATGATTCAAAATGGAGTTTTCATAAAAATTGGACAACCTGAAGAAAATTATAAGATTGCCATAAGATCAATTCGCGATCGGTACTTGTTAGAAATACCCCATACCCCTTTTGACCCCACAAAATTATGTGCACAAATCAAAGAAGAGTATGTAACCTTAAGAGGTACAAATTATATAGCAGACGATTTCAATTTTAATCACTGCTTATCATTACTAACTCGAATTAACGGTCTAATTAATTCACATACTTTTAGATTTGTTTTCGAACAAAACCAAAATTCATCTCTTTTAGATGAATTGAATATTTTCTATAGCGACTCTAGTAAAAAACTTTTACGAATAGATATGAGTGCAATTGGTTTCGAATTTAAGGCTCGAGAAGTTATTTCTAATGTCATTGGTCGATTACTATTAAATAAAGTACGAGAATTATCTTTTATAGAGAAACCACTAGTTATTTTCCTAGATGAAGCACATAACTTCATAGGAAAAACAATTGGTAATGAAGATACCTTAGCAAAACTTGATGCTTTTGAGCTTATTGCAAAAGAAGGTCGAAAATTTGGTTTAAATATCTGCTTAGCAACTCAAAGACCTCGAGATATTACGGAAGGTGTTCTTAGCCAACTTGGAACTTTAATTGTTCATCGTCTCACAAACGATCGAGATCGTGAGATTGTAGAAAGAGCATGTGGTGAAATTGATAAAGCAGCTTCTGACTTCCTTCCAAGCTTACAACCTGGCGAAGCTGTCATCATTGGAAATGATTTTCCTATTCCCCTAACAATTAATATTAAAAAACCAACGATAAAGCCAAACTCTGAAGGTGCAAATTTCCAAAAAAATTGGTCATAAAAAAACCACCCTTTCGGGTGGTTTCTTCAATCTCAAACCGTCTCTTATTGAGCGCGGTTTTTGATTTTGCGGATCGTTTCCAGCTGTGCAGCAGTTTCTGCAAGAGCAGCCAATGCAGCAGCAGAATCCAAATCGCTCTTTTGATTGGCAAGCAATTGTTCAGCGTGTTTACGCGCTTCAACAATAGCTGCTTCATCTAAGTTTTCTGCACGGACTGCAGTATCTGCAAGAACCGTAACAACATGCGGTTGAACTTCTAGAATACCACCAGATACATAGATCAACTCTTCTGTACCGTTTTCCAAAATAACGCGGATCGCGCCAGGTTGGAGCAAAGTTACCAACGGAGCATGGCCAGGCATAATACCCAACTCACCGCCAGCACCTTTTGCAATTAGCATAGTTATAGTGCCTGAGTACAAAGACTCCTGAACACTTACAACATCACATTGCATAGTCGCCATGAGAATCTCCTAAATTAGAGTAGCTAATTAAAGTTTCTCGGCTTTAGCAATAACTTCGTCAATACCACCAACCATATAGAACGCTTGTTCTGGGATGTGATCGTATTCACCAGCTAGAAGACCTTTAAAGCCACGAATCGTTTCTTTAAGAGATACTAATTTACCAGGAGCACCAGTAAATACTTCAGCTACGTGGAACGGTTGAGAGAAGAAACGCTGGATTTTACGCGCACGGTAAACAACCAGTTTATCTTCTTCAGCAAGCTCGTCCATACCAAGAATCGCGATGATGTCTTTAAGCTCTTTATAACGTTGCAATACGTTCTGTACAGAACGTGCAATTTCATAATGCTCTTGACCAACAACTAACGGATCTAATTGACGTGAAGTTGAGTCTAGTGGATCGATCGCTGGGTAAATACCAGAAGATGCGATGTCACGGCTCAATACAACAGTTGCGTCTAAGTGAGCAAACGTTGTAGCAGGCGATGGATCTGTCAAGTCATCGGCAGGTACGTATACCGCTTGGATTGACGTAATAGAACCAGACTTAGTCGATGTAATACGTTCTTGAAGAACACCCATCTCTTCTGCAAGTGTAGGCTGGTAACCTACTGCAGATGGCATACGACCTAGAAGTGCTGATACTTCAGTACCCGCTAGTGTATAACGATAAATGTTATCTACGAACAATAGTACGTCACGGCCTTTACCGTTTTCGTCTTTCTCGTCACGGAAATATTCAGCCATAGTAAGACCAGTCAACGCTACGCGTAAACGGTTACCTGGTGGCTCGTTCATCTGACCGTAGACCATTGCTACTTTGTCTAGAACGTTAGAATCTTTCATTTCGTGATAGAAGTCATTACCTTCACGAGTACGCTCACCAACACCAGCAAACACAGATAAACCTGAGTGAGCTTTCGCGATGTTGTTGATCAATTCCATCATATTTACAGTTTTACCAACACCGGCACCACCGAACAAACCAACTTTACCACCTTTCGCGAACGGGCATAGCAAGTCGATGACTTTAATACCAGTTTCTAAAAGGTCAGTAGAAGCTGCTTGTTCTGCATAAGAAGGTGCAGAGCGGTGAATTGGTAAACGCGCTTCAGTCGCAACAGGACCAGCTTCGTCGATCGGGCGACCAAGAACGTCCATGATACGGCCTAGAGTCGCTGTACCTACTGGTACAGAAATCGGCGCGCCAGTGTTAACTACGTTCAAACCACGCTTAAGGCCTTCAGTAGAACCCATTGCAATAGTACGAACTACGCCATCACCAAGCTGTTGCTGAACTTCTAAAGTAGTTTCAGTACCATCTACTTGGAGAGCGTCATAGATCTTAGGAACGCTGTTGCGTTCAAACTCGACGTCGATAACCGCGCCGATGATCTGAATGATACGACCGCTATTCATTGCTGTCTCCTCAATTCAAAATAATGTTAAACGGCAGCGGCACCACCAACGATCTCAGAAATTTCCTGAGTAATCGCGGCTTGACGCAGCTTGTTATAAATAAGTTGCAGGCTCTTAATGATCTCGCCTGCGTTGTCTGTCGCTGCTTTCATAGCGACCATACGTGCAGACTGCTCACATGCGATGTTTTCAATCACACCTTGATATACCACAGACTCGATATAGCGAACCAACAAGCCATTTAAAAGCTCTTCAGCTTCAGGCTCGTAGATATAATCCCAACCGTATTGACGGTTAAGATTCTTGTCTTCTTCAGCAGCTGCCAAAGGAACAAGTTGTTCGATCTTTTGATTTTGAGTCATGGCATTGACAAAGCCGTTTGACACCAGATAAATACGATCTAACTCGCCTTTATCATAAGCGTCCAACATCACCTGTACAGAACCAGATAACTGCTCAAGACTTGGAGTGTCGCCCACTTGAGTGGTCGCACCAAGCACTTTACCGCCGTAGTTTTTAAAAAACGAAACCGCTTTTTGACCAATTAAAGCAAATTGAACTTCAATTGACTGCTCTTGTTGCTGCTGTACGTGTTTAACCACTTTTTTGAACAGGTTAATGTTCAAACCACCAGCAAGGCCACGATCTGAAGACACAATGATATAGCCAACGCGCTTAACCGGGCGTTCAACCATATAACGGTGTTTGTATTCAGGATTCGCTTGGACCAAATGAGCAATTACACGGTGCATATTTTC
This sequence comes from Acinetobacter sp. YH12208, assembly GCF_013418055.1. Lineage (NCBI taxonomy): Bacteria > Pseudomonadati > Pseudomonadota > Gammaproteobacteria > Moraxellales > Moraxellaceae > Acinetobacter > Acinetobacter sp. YH12208. The sequence continues at coordinate 111,458 of NZ_VPCT01000009.1, read as the reverse complement.
GGCATACGGACGGCCTTGAGCCATGCGCTCTTGCGCACGACGCATCTTAGAAGCTGCTACCATTTGCATCGCTCGAGTAATCTTCTGCGTGCTCTTGATACTAGCTACTTTGGCGCGAATTTCTTTTAAATTTGCCATACGCTTAACCTAGTATTCGAAAGCCCTTGCGAGCTTCCGAAGGTTGATTCCGTGAACCAAACCAACACTAAATTCAACTAAGGTTGAACTTAGTAAGTTTGAGTCGCTTTAAAGCTTTCAATACCTGCTTTGATTGCAGCTTCGATGTCTTTGTTGTAATCACCAGAGGCATCGATTTGTTGCATTAACGCAGCATGTTCTGAACGGAAGTAAGAAATCAACGCAGCATCAAAGTCTACGATTTTCTTCACTTCAACGTCAGTCATATAACCTTCGTTAGATGCATAAATTGAAACAGCCTGGTCAGCAATTGAATATGGAGCATATTGTTTTTGCTTCATTAATTCAGTTACACGTTGACCATGTTCAAGTTGCTTACGAGTTGCTTCGTCAAGATCAGAAGCGAACTGAGCAAATGCTGCCAATTCACGGTATTGCGCCAAAGCAGTACGGATACCACCAGACAATTTCTTGATGATCTTGGTTTGCGCTGAACCACCAACACGAGATACAGAGATACCCGCGTTCACAGCAGGACGAATACCTGCGTTGAATAATGATGTTTCAAGGAAGATCTGACCATCAGTAATCGAAATTACGTTGGTTGGTACGAATGCAGATACGTCACCCGCTTGAGTTTCAATAATCGGCAATGCAGTTAGAGAACCAGTTTGGCCTTTAACTTCACCGTTAGTGAATTTCTCAACGTAGTCAGCAGATACACGAGAAGCACGTTCAAGTAGACGCGAGTGTAGATAGAACACGTCACCTGGATAAGCTTCACGACCTGGTGGACGGCGTAAAAGCAATGAAATTTGACGATACGCAACAGCTTGCTTAGACAAGTCATCATAAATGATTAACGCATCTTCACCACGGTCACGGTAGTATTCACCCATTGTACAGCCAGAGTACGGAGCCAAATACAGCATTGCTGCTGGATCAGATGCACCTGCTGCGACAACAGTGGTGTACGCCATAGCGCCAGTTTCTTCCAGCTTGCGTACTACGTTAGCGATAGTCGATTGTTTTTGACCAATTGCTACGTATACACATTTAATGCCAGAGTTTTTCTGAGCGATGATCGCGTCGATCGCCATTGCTGTTTTACCAGTTTGACGGTCACCAATGATCAACTCACGCTGACCACGGCCTACAGGGATCATTGTATCTACTGATTTATAACCAGTTTGTACAGGTTGATCCACTGACTGACGCCAAATTACGCCTGGTGCTACTTTTTCAACAGCATCAGTTAATTTAGCATCGATCGGGCCTTTACCATCAATCGGGTTACCCAAAGCATCGACTACACGGCCTAAAAGTTCTGGACCAACCGGAACTTCTAATACACGACCTGTGCAACGCGCTTTTTGACCTTCTTGAAGGCTTAAGTAGTTACCTAAAACAACGACGCCCACTGAATCCTGTTCTAGGTTCAGTGCCATACCATAAAGGCCGCCGTCGAATTCGATCATTTCACCGTACATTGCATCAGCAAGGCCGTGAATACGCACAATACCGTCGGAAACCATAACAATGGTCCCTTCGTTCTTAGCGGTTGCGCTGGTGTCCAGATCGCCGATACGCTGTTTAATGAGCGCACTGATCTCGGATGGATTCAGTTGTTGCATTGCGCTATACCTCAATCTTTTTAAAGTTCAGTCTTCTTATTTCTTAAGCAAGAAGACGAGTACGCATTTTCTCAAGCTTGTTAAGCGCAGAATCATCTATCACTTGGTCGCCTGCACGAATAACTACACCAGCAATAAGCTCTGGTTTCACTTCTACAGAAACACTTACTGCAGCTTCGAATTTCTTCTCTAATGCATGCGTCAGTAATTGTTCCTGAACAGAAGTTAATGGGAATGCTGATTCAATCACAACATCCACAGTATTGTTATTCTGTGATTTGAGCTGTTCATATTCTGCAGCAATTTCAGGAAGAAGCGTCAAACGGTTGTTTTCAGCAAGCAATGTCAGGAAGTTAGACACTGCTGCAGTTTGGTCTTCACCTAAAACTTTGGCAAAAAGAGACACCTGCTCAGCAGGTGTAAGCTCCGGGCGATTTAGATAAGCTGAAAATGCTTCGTCTTGCACCGCAGCACTGAGCAATTCAAGTGCAGTTGACCAAGAGTCAGTTGCACCCTGCTCAGAAGCGTAAGCAAATGCTGCTTTTGCATAAGGGCGTGCTAACGTCAAGAGTTCAGCCATAATCTGCCTCTCTTAAAGTTTAGCAGCCAGCTGAGTCAGCATGGCATTGTGAGCTTCTGCATCAACTTGCTGGCTAAGAATTTTCTCAGCACCAGTCACTGCAAGAGCAGCCACTTGTTGACGCAATTCTTCGCGAGCAGAATTGATTTCGGTATCAACAGCTTCTTTCGCTTGTTGACGAATACGCTCACCTTCAGCAGATGCTTGAGTACGCGCTTCTTCTACCAACTGTGCTGCACGACGGTTCGCTTGTTCGATCAATTGAGCCGCTTGTGCTTTTGCCGTGTCCAGTTCAGCTTTCACTTGTGCTTGCGCATCTGCAAGGTCAGCTTTCGCTTTTTCAGCAGCATTTAAGCCATCAGCGATACGACGCTGACGTTCACTAATCGCATTGATTAGTGGTGGCCATACAAACTTCATGCAGAACGCGACAAAAATCGCAAACGCAATCGCTTGGCCAAACAATGTGAGGTTGATATTCATTGCAAATTCCTCAAATAGTGAATTTCGGAATTAAGCTGATTAACCTACAAATGGATTAGCGAAGATGAAGAACAAGCCAATACCAACACCGATCATAGGCACAGCATCAAGAAGACCTGCGATTAAGAACATACGAGTTTGAAGTTGCGGAGCCAATTCTGGTTGACGAGCAACAGCTTCAAGGAAACGGCCGCCTAGAAGACCAAAACCAATCGCAGTACCTAAAGCACCGAAAGCGATCAAGATAGCAGATGCAATTGCAACTAGACCTAAAGTGAGTTCCATGATAATTCCTCAGAGGTTAGGTTTTATACCAAATTAAGTTAAAAAATTGTGTGCCCAACCATCCGTTGACAGTTAGGCAATACCATTAATGCTTTTCGCTTGCCATACTCATGTACACGATAGTCAACATCATGAAAATGAATGCTTGTAGCGTAATAATCAAAATGTGGAAAATCGCCCAAGGCACAGACAACGCCCACTGGATCCAGAACGGTAATAACGCGATAAGAATGAAGATTAACTCACCCGCATACATGTTACCGAACAGTCGTAGAGCCAATGAAACTGGTCGCGCCAAGAAAGTGGTCAATTCCAACAATAAGTTGAATGGAATCAAAAGCACTTTAGCAACTGGGTTACTTGGGTTAAATGGGTTAAGTGCTAACTCACCAACGAAGCCGCCAACACCTTTCTCACGAATACTATAGAAAATGATCAAGAAGAATACAGAAATAGACATACCGAGGGTAACGTTTGGATCTGTAGTCGGAACAATTTTAAAGTAAACCTGATGAGGGTCTACACCCAGCATAGAAGCAATCGCGTGTTGAGCTACATAAGGAATAAAGTCAACAGGGATCAAATCCATCAAGTTCATGAGGAAAATCCACACGAAAATGGTTAAAGCTAAGGGTGCAATTAATCGAGACTTCCCGTGGAAGGTATCACGTACACTTGAATCTACAAACTCGATAATCATTTCAATTGCAGACTGGAACTTGGTAGGAACACCAGCATTAGCCGCTTTCGCAACCAACCAGAACAACAAACAGAAAATCAGACCCAGTCCGATAGACCAACCCATTGAATCCAAGTGAATAGCAGTGAACCCCATCTGTTGAGCTTCAGCACCGCTCTCGGCCAATTTCCATGTACCATCTGGCATTTTGCCATAGGTCATGTTGGTCAAGTGATGCTTGATATACTCGGTCGAAGTAAGGGCATGTTCTTCAGCAGCCATAAATCACACCTGGTCAATGTCAAAAAACTAATAGAACAAACGAATATCGCGTGCTGCTTGATATCTCGCCTGCTCCTGAAAAACTTTTCAATTTCTTGTTGTGTCTATACTCATTTTTGTAGACGTGATGCCCAAAACGGAGCGACCCACGACATGGCTTGAACAAGTATAAAACCACAAAACAACGCCACCGCTGACAACGGTTCGACATTGCTTAAAATTAAAATGAAACCAACAATCACAATTGCAAACTTTCCCATTAAGCCTTTATACATGTTCGAAAGAACTTGTTTAGACGCGCGGGCTCCTGCTGCTCGAAACGATTGCCACGAAAAATAACAAGTCGCAAGCCAACAAACGAGCGCACCTAATGCTGCACTCAGGGCTGCGGTTGAGTCTTTCACGACCCAGCCGATCAAGGCTGAAACAGGGATCATACAGGCTTGCAGGAGGACCAAAGCTTTCGCTAATCGTCGGTCAATCAAGCGACTAGTTCGGCTCATTATTTATTCACTCACAGCAATCATGCTTGACAAGTTTAACAGGTGATTATTTTTAATCGCAGGCATTATAGAGTTACACCCCTGAACATGCAATCTTTTCCCGACCTTAGTCGTGTTTTTTTAAATCGGGGCAATGCTGTTAAACTAATCAAAATCTGTCTATTTTTTAAATCATTAGCGTGCATTTAATACGCACTTCTGGGTTTCTGCTGCTAATTGCTGCCAGGCTTGCACAAAGTCCCCTGCCCCGCTCATGCTTTCATCGACATGCTGAAACACCACCGGTTTAAGTTTTCGGTACTGATTTTCACTGGCATGCCCTTCGGCCAGAAGGCACATTTTAGGCTGTGGACGATGATCCTGTAAGAACTTGATTTGAGCCACAGTTGGCGAGACATGTGGATCATCGGTCAGTGCGCCCATGAACTTCAGATTCAAGGGACGTTCCAGATATTGATAGGCATCATGATACGACCAGTAAGCTTTGGCTTTAGTGCTGGAACTATAACGCTGGGCCGTCGCAAACATGCTTTGCGCAAAGTCGCGTGCATTTTTCCAGTACAGTTCACGGTTCTCCGGCAATTGTTGCGAACGCAGCGCCGCAATAAAGAAGCCAATCCTTACGGCATTGTTTGGATCGAGCCAGACATGCGTATCTACCGTATTTTTTAAGGCCTCACCACGCGGGTTACGCATCGGCAATGTGGTCAAAATACCGGATTCCAAAATAGCGATACCTTTATGACTGTCATTCAGCACTTTGGCCAGCGGTGCTTCATGCGCCTGACCCAGCCAGATCACCAGACCGGCATCCTGAATGATTTTACGATGTGCCGGGGTCAGACTGACATCATGTCCGCTCTGATTGGCCAGTAATAAAGTCGGCTGTTCCACGCCCTGGGTAATTTTCTTGGCAATCAGATAGATCGGCTGAGTCGAGACCACCAGACTTTGTGACCAACTGAGTGTGCTGAACAAAGCCAAAAGACCCATTGCAAGGAGACGGAACATGAGTAGAAATCACTTAAAAACGAGAAAATTAGTGAGTGTTATAATATAACAAAAATACAAAAATACCTATGCCCAATCGAAACTCTGAACGCTTCATGTTAAGATTTGAAATCTATTAATTTTCAGTTTCGCACTTGAGGTGAACTATGGGTTCTTGTTCGCACGAACACCACAACGCATTGCACGGCGTGCACGACCATCCCAATGTCGCACAACGTCTTGCTGAAGCGGAAAGTCTTTGTGCAGCAACAGGCGCACGCCTTACCCCTTTGCGTAAAGAAGTGCTGGAACTCATTTTAAATGCGACTGGCCCGATGGGGGCTTATGATTTACTGGCACAAATGAAAAATGCCAGTGATCGTCCTGCGGCGCCACCTACGGTATACCGAACCTTGGATTTTTTATTGGGTAAAGGGCTGATTCACCGCCTGACCTCGATCAATGCCTATATTCCTTGTTGCCATCCACGTGAAGGGCATCAGGCGGCTTTTTTAATCTGTACCGAATGTAAAGCGGTGACAGAAGCATCAGCGCAAGGTCTGCTTGACCAACTTGATGCACTTGCAAGCTCGGATGACTTTAGCGCACATCACAGTATTATTGAAATTTCAGGAATCTGTCAGCAGTGTCGCAACAAAGCTTAAGTGCCTCCCCACTGATTCAGCTCTCCCAGATCTGGGTCAAGATTGATGAGCGTGATATTTTAAAAGCCATTGATTTTTCATTGCAAGAAAAAGAGATTGTCACGCTGATTGGCCCGAATGGTGCAGGCAAGTCGACTTTAATTAAAGTCATGCTCGGCATCTTGAAACCGCAATCCGGTGAGATCAAAACTGCACGTAAACTGAAATTCTCTTATGTGCCGCAAAAATTCAATCCATCGCATAGCTTGCCGCTGCGGGTCAAAGATTTACTGGCGCTGGAAAAATGCCCATCCAAAATCAAAACCGAAATTATTCGCGATACCGGTATTAGTAAACTGCAAGATTCCAAAGTTCAGCAACTCTCAGGCGGTGAGCGTCAGCGGGTGCTCTTGGCACGGGCCTTATTACGCCAACCCGATATTCTGGTACTGGATGAACCGATGCAAGGTCTGGACATTCAATCCGAAGCTGAACTGTATGAATATGTGCGTAACTTGCCGGAAAAATATGGCTGTGCCGTATTAATGGTGTCACATGACCTGCAATGGGTGATGCAAGGTACGACTCGGGTGGTGTGTCTAAATAAGCATATTTGTTGTAGCGGTCTGCCGGAAAGCGTACAGCAGCATCCAGAATATCAGGCAATCTTTGGCACCAACCGGGTGTTTTATCAGCATCATCATGATCATTGTGCGCATGGCGATTCTGCTACGCCGTGTCAGCATGATACGCGCCCTCATATTCACCCCGAGCCGGAAGCTTAGACCATGATGGATTGGTTACAACTCCTTTTACCTGCATGGATTATGGGCACGCTACTGGTGTTTCTGACGGCACCGCTAGGCTGCTTGATGCTGTGGCGTCGTATGTCATTTTTTGCTGATACTATGGCACATGGTACTTTACTAGGTGTTGCGATTGCAGGCGCCTTAAGTCTACCGCTGTGGATGGGCGTGACCTTCTTGGCATTATTGCTGGTTGCCATTCTGTGGGTGCTACATGATCCCCGCCTCCCCAATGATGCCCTGCTTGCACTGTGTTCAGCGACCTTACTTTGCTCGGGTTTATTGTTTATTCAACATTTACCAAGTTTAAGACCTGAACTGCTCAGCTATTTATTCGGTGATCTACTGACCATTTCCTGGACGGACTTGCCCACGTTTGCCATTGTGATCATTCTGGCCTTAGGTGTTTTATATAAAAGCTGGCAAGCCCAGATTCAGATCGCGATTGATCCGGATATGGCGGTCAGTGAAGGGGTAAATGCCAAATGGCAACGCCTGATCTTTATGTTGCTATTGGCACTGTTTACCGTACTGGCTTTACGTGCAGTCGGTTCCCTATTGATGGGTGCATTGTTGGTTATTCCTGCTCTGACTGCTCGCCTTTTGGCAAACTCTCCACGCCAAATGGTGATCTGGGCATTCGTGATTGCACAGATTGGCGTGACAGTAGGCCTCTGGTCGAGCGCAGGCCTTAATACTTCAACTGGGCTGACCATTGTGCTGACCATGGCAGTGTTATTTGCAATGATGTTTATCTTTCAGAAATTTAAAAAGCTGAGCTAGGACATGGGGACTAAACGCTACTTTGTGAGTGCCTGTTTGCTCGGTCAAAAAGTTCGTTACGATGGCAAGGATTGCCTTGTCAAAGAAGTGCTCGAATCTTTAGTTCCAAATCAATATATCAGTCTGTGTCCTGAAATCTCAGGTGGACTACCGATTCCACGTCCACCTGCCGAAATTCAAAATGGTTCAGGTTCAGATGTACTGCTACAAAAAGCATCGGTTATCGATGTACTTGGAAACGATCTTTCTAAAGCTTTTATACAAGGTGCATATCTCGCTTTAAAAGTTGCGCAAGACTTTCACGCCACACATGCAATTCTTAAAGCCCACAGTCCCTCTTGTGGTAGTGATTTGATTTATAACGGATCATTTTCAGGACATAAAATTCAGGGTGATGGTGTTACCGCTGCACTCTTTAAACAGCATAGCATTGTTGTGATGACTGAAGATGAATTCTTGGCGCAATTATCACAGACTATTCTTTAATTTATAAAAGCGAAATTCAGGATTAAACAGCCCAATCAAAAATAAAATCGTGAATGCAATCCAAAAGAACCACGCCATCATAATTACCTGATCTTTCGTCCATTCTTCAGATTGAGATATGTTAAACACAAACCATGTTTTCCAGCCTCTAATATATGCTGCCCCGCCCCACGAAATAATCCACTTGGTTAAAATGCAGTGTAAGACATAGATCAAAATCCATAATGGCGTTGACATGCTGCTTTGCCTATTGTTGTTTTCATGCGATCAAACTAGATGAAATACGCTTAAAAATCAATTAATAGACTTAAAAATGTATTCCATACTGTTATTGATGTACCAAACTCAACAAACTAGCAGCACAACCGAATAATACGGCAAATGTACGATTTAGAATTTTCTGTTGTTTTGGTGACTTGAGCAATCGTAAAACTTTTGCAGCAAGCCCCGTGTAGCCCGCCATCACAATCAGATCAATCGTGATCATGGTCAGCGCCATAATCACATACTGAATCCATTGTGGTTTGGATAAATCCAGAAATTGTGGCAATACAGCCAGTAAAAACACAATGGCTTTGGGGTTACTCATATTCACCAAGAAACCATATAAAACCAGTTTTCCCGAAGACTTACGTGCCAATTCATGTTTAATTTCGATGGATTGTACCGGCGCTTTCCACTGTAAAATAGCCAAATATAATAAATAGCCCACACCAAACCATTTCACCACCAAAAATGCCCATGGCGTGGTCGCAAACAGCACCCCCACTCCGGCTGCCACCACTGCAATCTGCACCAGTAATGCCAGTTGCAGACCCAATGCATTCCAGTAGCCATGCCGAAAACCATAATTCAGCCCACTCGACATCGAAGAAATTGCCCCTGCACCGGGTGAAACACTAATCACCCAACAGGCCAGCATATAGGCAAACCACATTTGGTAGGACATGAACATTCAACTCTGGAAAACTTGCACAATATTATAGGACTTATCCAATAGATTCAGGCTAAAAAATTGCTTAAATATAAGGCGCTGCACTGTTCACTCTGCAGAGCTTCAGGCACAATATGTGCATTAAAAAACAGGATTTATCATTACAGGAGCCATGAATGACAGCCCAATCGGTAATCTTGCCCCTCCCCTCAGATCATGCTCGCTTTATTGTATTGCGTCTTAAAGACTTAAATATTGAAGCACTCAAAGAAAAATTAGAACATCTTTTTACTTCTCGTGATCGTCTGATTACGCAACATCCTCAAGCACAAATTAAAACAGCGGTCGCTTTTGGTCCTGAGCTTTGGTCAAGACTTTATTCACAAAGCCCTGCAGGTTTCAAACAGCTTGAACCGATTCAGGGTTCATTTGCAATGCCGGTTGTACCGGCAGATATTCTGATTCATATTGCCAGTGCACGGGCGGATATCTGTTTTGCGCTGAGTCAGGCTTTTTTTGAAGGAATTCAGGATCAGGTTGAAGTTCTGGATGAACGTGTCTGCTTCCGCTATTTTGATGGCCGTGATGTGACAGGCTTTATTGATGGCACTGAAAATCCGCAATTCCCAGATGATCGTGCTGAGGTGGCATTACTTGGTGAAGATACGGGCATTTTCCAAGATGGTTCATTTATTTTTGCCCAGCGTTATGCGCATGATCTGGAAAAGTGGAAAAAGCTGAAAGTCGATACTCAAGAGCAAGTGATGGGTCGTACCAAACTGGAATCGATTGAACTGGAGGATGAGGTTAAACCGGCAAATGCTCACGTTGCACGTACTGTAGTGGAAGATGAAGAAGGCGAAGAAATGGAGATTCTCCGTCATTCCTTGCCTTATGGTGATGGCCGTGGTGACCAAGGTCTATTCTTCATTGCCTATACCAAAGATTTAACTATTATTGATGCAATGTTAGAGCGTATGTTTGGTACGTCTGGCGATGGGATCCATGATCGCTTGCTACACTTCGTCACTCCACTAGATGGAGCATATTACTTTGCACCGAGTGAAGAGTTGTTGGAAGAAGTTTTGGAAGGGTAATTTAAGAAGCCGACGGAAGTCGGCTTCTTTCAAATATTTTTCGAATTTAATTTAGAGGGATATCAAGTGAATACCGTTAAAAAATGATAGAGCGAGTACCAATTTTAGTTTTTAACTGTATAGAAATTTACACATTAAAAAAGTTTTCAATTTTAAGGTGCATTAGAATTTCGTATATCTAATATGTTATTACAATCCTTTAAGTCAAAATAAACAAATATTCTGTGATCTTCATTTTCTAACAAAATTGCATCTTTATTCTCACCAAAAGCATTTTTAGAGATATTACATTTATAGGATTGTAGCTTAAGATTACTTACAACGTCACAAGCTGGTTCAGCTGAAGCCTCATCAAAACCATACCATTTTGTAATATTTTTATTTGAACATGAAATATGATTTACATTATTTGTTTTTTCTACTATAGCTGCAGTATCTTCGCTTTCCTGTATTTCTTTCTCTATTAAACCATCATTTTTACTTTCAATAGTTTGTTTCCCATTTTCTTCTGAATTTATTATATGCAGTTCATTGGTTGAACTGTTTTGTACTTTATCTTGGCTTTTATCACTACAACCTGTCAAAGCAATTATAAAACTTAAAATATAAATATTTTTCATTAAAATTTTCTCATAATAATGCATTATCCAAAAATGGAGTAGGATCAACTAAATCTGAACGACGCTTATAAATACTATTACCATTCAGAGTGCCCGTATTATCAGTATTAGAAAACATCTCCAAATGTAACATCATACTTGGGATACCTTTAGTTGTTAAACTTCCAACATAACCAATAACTTGACCCCTCACAACTTTATCACCAGCTTTTACCAAAGATTTATCTTTCCTAACTTCGCCATAACGAATTATATGTTTTTGATGAGTAATCTCAATAGCATCAGTATTATCATAAAAATAATAAATATTTCTTACTATACCATCTGCCATAGCCCTAACCTCTGTACCTGCCGGCGCGTAGAGATCACATCCCGCATGCTTTCGTTTTCCTCCACTTCTATTAGAACCAAATCGAGCAAAACCATTTTTATAAGACCTTGTTTTTGTTTTAAGTGGAAATAAATATGATCCATCATCATTTGGCTTATCTATTATTATTTCAATAAGGGGCATAGGATTTTCAAGTATCGTAGTATGTAAAACTTGATCTTGCCCTTTAACATTTACACTAATTTCTATTTTTTTACCTTGTTGTCCTTTATGTTTTTTTAATCCAATTCCATCTTTCCCAGAATAGTGATTCTTTTTAGCTCCATCGTACTTGATTGAGTAAGGAAGATTTTCCTCTTTACGTGTTTTTTTATTAATTGTTTTTATCGTAAATGAAACATCACTACCGTATTGCTTTGTTAGCGGATTACCATTTTTCTCTGTATAGACATTATCGATCTTACCGAGTGACGGAAAAAAGTCCATTAAATAATCAACAAAGCTTTCTTCATTTTTAGCTGGAATTCCTTTTGTTGGTGCTTCTACTCTTGGACTATTTGATACTATATCAAGCATTTGTATTGTTGTAGCAGCAGGATTTAAAATCACCCTAATCAATGAAACACTTGGATCATTCCTTAAAGTTAAAACAGCTTTTCTATTTGAAAGTAAAAGTTTATAAACAAAAGCATTTAGCATTTTTAGCTCAATATAACCATTATTGTCTGTTATTTTTTCTATTTCTCTTCCTCTATATGCTACAAAGAATTTATTTTTTTTTAAAATTTTATCATGACTATCACTTACCTTAAGCTTTACGTTTACTAGCCCTAACGGGACATATACACAACTATTTTCAATTGTTTTATTTACAGATATTGTCTTTATTTTTTGATAGCCTTTTATCCCACTCACTAATATATCTAAAATTTCACCCTCTTCAGCGATGATACTTTTTTTTATTCCTGCCCCATCCGAAGTATGTTCTTTGAGCTTGCCTTTATATTTTATAAAAAACCTCATATTTGTTATTTTTCTATTAGTGTCACCTTCTACTATTGAGATATCAAACGTTATATTTTTACAAACTTGGAGTTCTGTTGTATCATTTTTAGAATCATATACTTTTTGCTCAATAACAACCTTTTCTTTTTTTGGTTCTGGTTTTGAAGATTCTTGTAAGACAGCCTGAATTTTAATATCTTCACTTATACTTAACTCAATAGATTGTTTTTTATTGGCAGCTTGCATGATAACTTCTGATTGTTTACCATCTGCCTTAATTATAATTTTACTATTTGGATGCCTAATAATTACAGGTAATAATCCTTGATCATCCGATTCTGTATCTACAGTGAATTTAGATTGTTCGAACTTACCATTATATTCAGATTGAATAGTTAGTTTTTTATTTTTTACTATCTGTCCTATTTGATTTCTTAATAATATATATATTTTCCTATCACAACAACTTTCTAGATCGTAATAGTTAAACAGATCAATATATTTACTAATATGAACATTATTTCCATCTGACTCTTTATAATTCCCTTTAAAACCTGGCACACCTAAAAAAGAACCTAATCCACCATCCCCAACTAAATGAGCACCTGCAATAGCACCAGATTCAGTAATTTCAATACCGTTAATTATTTTTCCATAATATTCATTAAAATTTCTGTTCCTTAATCTTTCACAAAGAAAGTCTATCCATTGTCCAATAATTTGAATTTGTTTAGAGGGAGATTTCAAAAAATCTGATAGAGAATTTATACCATTCTTTCCAACCCAGTTCCCTGTCCAATCATTTGCTTTAGTTTTATCAGAATTAGCATTCCAATGCTTATAATATCCAAGATCAATAAGTGCGGCTTCACCAAACTGGAAAAGACCAATATAGCCTAGAGAGTTTTTTATTTTACTTGCATTAATATTTAAAGGTTCATTTAAAGATAAACTTAAATCTGACGAAGATTCTTTTCTTGAAACAGCACATATAAATCCATATCGTGTTAATGGATAACTTTTTCTATTTATTAACTTACCACTCCTCATTTATTTAAGTCCTCAAAACTAAATTTATTAATATCAATTTTTTTACTACTTATATATGAATTTAAAATAGATTTTAACTTTTCAAAATCACCTAAACCCGGGCAACTCAACTCTACACCATTTTTATTTTCTTTTTCTGTTGGGAAAAATTTATCTTCAAATACATCATAATGACCTAAATTTCTAAAATATGAAAAATAATTACCCTTAATATCATTGATGATTCTTATATCACTGTGATCATTTTTTAAATAAGCATAATAAACTTGATATTTATTTTTATCAACTTCTATAACCTGACATTCACCTGTTGACATCCATTGATTATCTTTAGGATTTAAACCAATCAATTTTAAAATTTTCAACTTATTCACATCTTCCCAAATTTGAGTACATGGGATATTATTTTTTTCTATTTTTATAACTTCTATATTATCCTGCCGATTATTCCATATTTTTTCACAAACATTTTCTTTAGCAAAGGCTTGCACTGAAATAAACACAAGTAAAAGTAAAGCAATATCTTTCTTCATACTTTCTAAGCTCCAAACTTATTAAAATCATCTTTTAAATTATCCTTATATTCATCATCCGACTTTTCTTCACTATGAATATTGATTCCATCATCCACTGAGTCACCCGTGTCATAATTGTAAATATCCTCGTTTAACTCCTTGATAGACATAATACTTTTATCATCAATATTACCAATAAATTGAATTTCTATATTATCTGATGAATCACTAAATATTCTTGGCGTTCTAGCCATTTCATCTAATACTCCAATATATTCAAAATTCTTTGTTTTATTTATTATTTTAAACTTAATCTGATCTTTTAAATTTTCTAGATTAAAGATATCACTAAAATCAAATCTTCTACTAAATGTACCATTCTTCGGCATTTTTGGAAGCTGAGAGTTTACCCTTGCTCCACCTTCAAACAAATGCTGCCCCGCCTTACATTCAAACTTCCCACCAGTTGTGATACATACTCCACTGCTATTAATCTTTATTTGAGACCCTCCCGCGGTTAGCAGGATCTCTTTCGGACTGGTGATCTCAATCTTGTCTTCAGTTGAAATCAGCTTAATCACCTTCCGTGCAATTGCTTCGATGGCATCATCTTGGGCCTGTATTTCAATTTTACCTTTGCCTGCGTATAAGCGTGCTCCGTTCTGGGCAGCAAATAGGCTGATCTTGTGCTGCGCATGTGCAATCAGAGACTGTTGAGTCGATAGATGGATATTTTCCCCTGCACTGTAATTTATCTGCTGGTCTGCAGATAAATGAATATTTTCATTTGTACTCAGCACAATCGAATGTGGTGCCGTTAATACCATAACAGCCTGTTTAAATGCAGTGGCTTTGTTCGCATCTTCAGTTTCAAGTTGATTCAGAAATTGTTTTAAGCTATTAAAAAGCTCAAGCGGATCAGTTTGCTGAGCTTCTGCCATGTCACTCAGAACTTTGGTGTTATTCAGATTTGATTCCATCTGGTTCTTGGCAGGCTTAGCATCCAGGTGATTACCTGCTGCTGTATCTTGCGAATAGGTCGAAATCAGTAAGCCTTGCCCTGCTCGTACCACCCCCCACTGATCTGTCCTTAGTTCAAACCCTTCCCCACGACCTTCACTCGATTCGGTTTCTTTAGGATGACTGAGATTTCCTAAATTCAATTGGCTAGCACCATGACTACTGTGTAACTGCGCACTAATCTGATCCGTCGTATCATCAAAACGCAGCTGGTTGAAACCCTCGCCATCCACTTCTTGGGAACGGATCCCACTGAGTTTTCTGGTGGCTGGTAATTGTCCCTTCGCATCAAACATCACTGGATGTCGTTCTGCTTCGTGAATCCGTCCCATAACAAAGGGCCGATCGATATCGCCTTCAAAAAAATCAATCACCACCATTTCACCAACTCGTGGATGCAATCTGACTCCATAACCTTCACCAGCCCAAGGGGTTAATACATCAATCCAGGCCGAATCGCTATCATTGTCATTGCTGCCTGCACCGGCATCATGTTGATGGTCATCACTTCGGGTAAATAGAAAACGAACTTTCACTCTTCCCCAAGCATCGACATGGATTGTTTCACCTTCAGGCCCGACCACTCGAGCTCGCTGCGGATATGCAACGGGGCGATGCACAAAAGGCTGATATTCAGGTACGACCGGAATGTCACGGCGGACGATATACAACTCATTGGCCTGCCGTTCTTCCTCCGAAATTTGCCAATCACTTTGGCCGAGCAAGCTGTCTAGCTGCAATAAAATATCTTTAGGTAAATTATTCTGGTTATAGAAGCGTTTACCCAAAATCAAAAATTCACGCTCATGCACGGGATGCTGATCAATTTCAGCATGCTGTTTTAATTCAAACCAATACCCGACCTGAGCATCACGTACACTGCTGCTGGCTTTAAAATATTTGGATTGCAGCGCATGATAATGATTGAGCTGCTGATTCAGTCGTTCCAGTTGTGCCGTACCAGATGCCGTCACCTGATCCTCGGCATTCAAATCACCTGTCCAGGCCGGACTAATGTTCCAGGCATCTTCAAGATTCAGACTGGCCGTATCCTGCACGCTACTTTGCTGATGAGTATTTAATAAGGACTGGCTTTGATCCTGCGCAAGGTGCTGCGCTTGCCAGCGCTGGGTATGGGTACTGTTGGAATTAAGCTGACGTACGACAATCAGACTGGTCAGCGTATCAAACTGCTCGGTGGCATGACTGCGATGGAAGCGGATTGAACGGCGTTTTAAAGCTGAAAAGGCTTGAGAATGATCGATTAAACGCAGGTTCTGCGGCTGAATCTCAGTAGCAGACACCGGAACAATGGAGTGCTTTTCATCAATCAGCCAGTTTATTCCTTCACTACGCCATAAACGTGTTAAAAAATCATAATCCGACTCATTGGACTGCATCACAAAAGGGCGTACATCGTAATCCCGATTTAATCCGGTCAAGTCCAGACTAAGACTGGCTGCAAATAATGCACTTCTGCTTTGCCATTCACTAAATAATATTTCACTGATTTCGCGCACGCTCTTATTCATAAACACCCGACTATTACGGCGTTTGTGCCAGAGTGCAGTAGCATCCTGCATAGTTAATTTATACAAGCTCAAGGCACCGTCGCTGTGTCCCTGACTCGCTGCGGTAATAATGCCACTGGTTCGAAAAAGTTCGCCACGATCTGTTACCTGATCTACTGCCACCTGACAGCCTATAAATTGCTTTAAAGCAAGATTGGCCTGCGTAGAAAGGCAGATCAGTTCTGCCTGCAGACCCTGATTAATCTGATGCTGGCCATCAACCCGCTGAATCAGGACCTGATGATTTAAGGGCAGATGTGAAAACTGCAGATGCAGCGCACGATGCTGCCGGTTCAGCCCAAGTTGCTCCAGCAGCAGATGAATATGTTTTGGCATTTTATAGTTATAGTTTTAAGCATTATTATTGTGGAGCAAATTCTAGGAAAAGTTGTCCATTTCGTCCAGCTCGGTGTGCATTTCACATAATTAGGCATTTGATTTTCAGTAATTCAATTGCACCTATTCAATAAATCTCTGAAAAATAGAGGTAAAAATAATGCCAAATATTTCAGAATTTTCTGATTATCCAGAGTAGAACTTGCTGCTACACTGGATTCAATCTTATTTTCAAGGCCAAGGACATGCTGAAATTCCCCTCTAAACTGCCTGATCTAGGCATCACGATTTTTAGCACCATGTCGGCCCTGGCACAAAAACTCGGCGCATTGAACCTTTCACAGGGATTTCCAGACTTTCCTGCGCCACCGGCATTGATTGAGGCTTTGAGCCGGGCCAGTCATAACGGATTTAACCAGTATGCACCTGGAGATGGCTTGCCGATATTGCGTGGGCTGGTGGCCGATCTGTATCGACAGCGCGATCAGCTGAGCATTGACCCGCTAGAAGAGATCACGATTACTTCCGGCGCCACAATTGCGATTTTTTGTGCGATTCAGGCCACAGTTCGTGCGGGTGATGAAGTGATTATTTTCGATCCGAGCTATGACAGTTATGCACCTGCAGTACAGCTGGCTGGTGCAACGCCTGTACATATTGCATTACAGCATCCAGAGTTTTCTGTGGACTGGAATCAGGTGAAAGATGCCATCAATGACCATACCCGCATGATAGTGGTCAATACCCCACATAATCCCAGCGGTAGTGTCTGGTCAAGAGCAGACTGGCAGCATCTGATTGAGCTGATCCGTGAGCGCAATATTGTGGTGTTATCCGATGAAGTCTATGAACATCTGGTTTTTGACGGCGTTCAGCACCATTCAGCCTGGTCATTTCCTGAACTGCGCGAGCGTAGCTTCGTGATTGGTTCTTTTGGTAAAACCTTTCATGTCACCGGCTGGAAAACCGGTTTTTGTATTGCGGCACCGCCACTCATGAAAATGTTCAGACAGATTTATCAGTTTGCCAGCTTCTGTGGCGTGACTCCGATTCAGGTGGCTTTGGCGGAATACATGCAACAGCATCCTGAACATATACGCGAACTTTCCCGGTTCTATCAAAACAAACGTGATCTATTTAATTCATCAATAGAAACATCACGTTTTAAATGGACGCCCTCTCAAGGAACTTATTTCCAGAATCTCGATTATTCGGCTATCCGGCCTGATTTAAATGATGTAGAGATGTGTCATTTTCTGGCAGAGCAACACGGGATCGTGGCAATTCCAGTCTCTGTGTTCTACCAGCAAGCGCCTGCCGATTTACGCCTGCTCAGGTTCTGTTTTGCAAAAAAAGAACAGACCCTGATTCAGGCAGGTCAAATTCTTTCAAAGGTTTAATTCAAATTTTAACTAAAATTCTTATAAAATAAATGCCTTAGTTACTTAAAAGCTAAGGCCTTTATTTCTGCTTTATTCAATAATAGCGACATAATTAAATAGATGAAAAATCAATAACAGGATAGGGCATGGCACAGCAATCACTGATCCAACAACAGAATTTATGGAAGGCCTTTCTGGTATTTCTGTTGCCATTAATTGCAACCAACATCCTGCAAAGCCTTTCAGGCACGATTAATACGGTTTTTGTCGGGCAAATGCTGGGAGTCAATGCCATTGCTGCGGTTGCGGTATTTTTCCCGATCCTGTTTTGTTTGATGGCTTTTGTCATTGGCTTATCTGCCGGTTCTACTGTACTTATTGGACAGGCCTGGGGCGCAAAAAATATCGAAAAAGTGCGCTGTGTGGTCGGTTCAACTTTATTTATGACCTTGATTGGCGGAAGCTTGATCGCGCTGTTTGGTGTGATTTTTGCCGAAAATATCCTCTTGGCGCTCGGTACAGATCCGGAGGTGATGCATTTATCCTTGCCCTATGTGCAATGGATGCTGGCAGGTAGTCCCCTAATTTTTATTTATATTATTTATACCTCTATCTTGCGCGGTGTAGGCGACAGCACCACACCGCTGTTTGCTTCCGCACTCACCATTGGCGTGGGCTTGGTAGTCACCCCGATATTAATTGCCGGATATTTTGGCTTTCCCCAAATGGGCATTATCTCGCCGGCAATTGCCACCATTTTGGGTAATCTGGCCGTATTGTTGTTTCTAGTCCTGTATTTAAATTATAAACAACATCCGCTCAGGCTCGACTGGGCATTATTAAAACATATCCGCCATCAGCCTAAATTAAGCAAAATTATTTTAAGTCTGGGCGTTCCGACTGGAATACAGATGATCACGACTTCTGTCGCCGGTCTGGTGATTGTCGGCTTGGTCAACCGCTATGGCGCAGAAGCAACGGCTGCCTATGGTGCGGTCAACCAGGTGTTAAATTATATCCAGTTTCCTGCTCTGTCGATTGCGATTGCAGCTTCTGTATTTGGTGCACAAGCGATTGGTGCAGGAAAATCCGATTTGCTGAATAAAGTCACACGGACTGCACTCAGTATGAATATTCTGTTTACTGGCGGTTTGGTGGTTTTGGCCTATCTGTTCTCAAAATATTTAATGGCACTGTTTATTACTGATCCTCAAGTCGTGGTGCTGGGTCAGCAACTTTTATTCATTGTGCTTTGGTCTATTTTATTCTTTGGTGCCAGCGCCATTTTTGCGTCAATTATGCGTTCAAGTGGTACGGTAACTGCACCGATGCTGATCAATATTTTTGCAATTCTCTGTATTGAAGTTCCTGCCGCTTATCTGTTTAGCCGGTGGTGGGGGCTGGAAGGGATCTGGTATGCCTATGCATTGGCCTTTGTCAGCATGTGTATTTTGCAGGGACTGTATTATCAGTTGGTCTGGAAGAAAAAAACCATTAAAATATTGGTTTAGCTTCATTATTTTACATGCCTACAGCCTTACAGCAACTCACTCCTGATCTACAATAAAAGATTAAAAACCCGCTTTTGCGGGTTTAATATCCAATGATTTAAGCAGATTTTTTCTTCTTTTTGCCGAATTGGCTTGCCAGTGCAGTGACATGCTGATAGCCGCTTGGTAAGATCCGTTGAATCAAATCAACAGCTTTGGCATCGTTACCAATTAATAAACGGCGTTTGTCTTTCTGTACCGCCTCCAGAATCTGACGAGCGGCTTCTACTGGCGGGCAACGCAGCAGTTTATTAAAATTACGGGCGGCTTTTTCCGGATTCATGCCCAGGGTCAGCATACTGTCATTCATTTTCGCAGCATTGGCAATATTGGTACGGATTCCCCCCGGATGTACACAAAGTGCGCTCACGCCACAATTTTGCAAATCCAGTTCCTGACGCAAGGATTCGGTAAAACCACGCACTGCAAACTTGGTCGCGTTATACGCCGACTGGGTCGGCTGCGCGGTTAAACCAAACAGACTGGAAATATTAATCACATGACCATCGCCGGTTTTCTTGATTAAAGGCAGAAATTCTTTGGTGCCATACACCACGCCCCAGAAATTAATGTCGACGATCCATTCCAGATCTTCATAGCTCGCACCTTCTACGGTGCAGCCAAGTGCCACGCCGGCATTGTTAAAGATCATATTGACACTGCCATGATCCTGCTCCACCTGTGCTGCCCAGCTGCGTACCTCTTGTAGCTTGGCCACGTTAACTTTTTGAATCGTCACCCGAACATCACTGCCCTGCAACAATTCAACCGTTTGTGCCAGTCCTTGTTCATTAATATCACTTAGTGCCAGATGACAGCCTTGCTGTGCCAGCAAAACTGCCAGCTGCTGACCGATCCCTGAACCGGCACCGGTAATGGCAGCGACTTTATTCTTAAAATTTTTCATTGAATTTCCTTATGTAAATAACTGCTCTTCCATGACAGCAGGATCTTGTTCTGTTGTTTCAGGAGTTAGCACAGACCCTCAATATAATTTTGACAATATATATTGTCAATAATTATCCGATGTCCTTAGCGGCCAAATTCCTCTGCTGAATTTCGACATAGGTCAAAGCGTGATTTATTGCTAAGATATTCAAAATCTTCATGCAGATGAGTAGCCAGGCTTTATGACCGATTCAATCAATGCAGCAACACCATCACGACCACCCAAAAGCAAGGAACGTCAGTTTAAAGGCCTGTCGATGGCTGAGCGACAGCAGGTACGTCGTGAAAAGCTGATTGAAGCCGGTATTGAAGCTTATGGCAGCCATGGCTTTTTTTCAGTAACCGTGAAAGATATCTGCAATGAAGCCAAACTGACTGAACGTTATTTTTATGAATCTTTTAAAAAAAGTGAGCACCTGTTTCAGACCATCTTTTTAAAACTGATTGATGAACTGCAACAGAATGTCATGCAGGCCATGATGCAGGCATCCACTGATCCGAAAAAAATGATTGAAGCGGGGCTAACCGCCTTGCTTAGCACCTTGCGTGACAATCCGCGTATGGCACGGATCATTTATATTGATGCCATGCTGGTGCAGGAGTTGCATAATCAGGCCACCATTCATGAAACCATGTCGCGCTTCGACCGCATGATTCATGCCTTTGTCATGTTAATGATGCCGCAGTTAAATCGTAGTGAGCAGGAAATTTCACTGGTGTCGACCGGTTTAAATGGCTATGTCACCCAAATTGCCATTCGCTGGGTCATGAGTGGATTCAAGCAGTCACTTGAGGAAGTTTTATCATCGTGCAGTGTGGTATTTTTGGCATTATTGGAGTCATTTTCAGACAAAAATAACTGTTAAATCAAAGGCTTAATCAGATTTTCTGCATTCTAAAACAGATTGCAGGTTTCTGCTGAAGCATCGATAAAAGTAAAATTAATTTATGATTTTTTAACAAGTTTCTTTACTAAAATTGTCACAAATCTTTGCGAATTTCAGCAGTTTTTCCCTTTCTGCAATGATACTGTCATAATTAGTCTTTGTAATAAGCCTGTCATAAATATAAAACGGTTCACCGTTTACATGAAATAGGGTATTGCGTTGTGAAAGATGACTACATATTAATCGTCGATGACGAACTCCCGATTCGGGAAATGATCCATACCTCTCTGGATATGGCCGGTTTTCAATGCTTACAGGCCGAAGATGCCAAGCAGGCGCATCAGATGATTGTGGATCAGCGTCCGGCACTGATTTTGCTGGACTGGATGATGCCGGGCGGGATCAGCGGTGTAGATCTATGTCGTCGTCTGAAACGTGATGAAAGCCTGTCAGAAATTCCGGTGATCATGCTGACCGCACGCGGTGAAGAAGACCACAAAGTACAAGGTCTGGATGCCGGTGCCGATGATTACATGACCAAGCCGTTCTCGACCCGGGAACTGGTGTCACGCATTAAAGCTGTCCTGCGCCGTGCCAATGCACTCAGCGGTGAAAAAACCATTGATGCCAATGGCCTGATTCTGGATCCGGTCAGTCAGCGGGTTAATTTTGGCGATAAAATTCTGGAAATGGGGCCAACTGAATACCGTCTATTGGCGTTCTTTATGACCCATCCGGAACGTGCCTATACCCGTGCGCAATTGCTGGATCAGGTTTGGGGCGGCAACGTCTATATTGAAGACCGCACTATTGACGTCCATATACGCCGTTTGCGCAAAGTGCTGGAACCTTATGGCGCAAACCGCTATGTACAAACCGTACGTGGAACCGGTTACCGTTTTTCAACCCGTGCAGATGTGGCTTTAGGTTAACGTCTTTTAAGGTAAATCTTGTTTTATGTATGAACCCTACCCTGTCCCCGAACTGGCACGTGAGCACAAAAGAATCCGTTACAGCAGTTTATGGGATTTTGCCAAACAGGATTTACGCTTACTGGCTTTTTTCCTGATCATCGCCAGCCTTATCGGTTTTGGGATTGGGTATTTCTGGATTTGTATCGTCATTGCCTTTGTGGCGTTCTTTAGCACCCAGATGCGCTCTTTATATCTGGTCAATGAATGGATTTCTAATCGCCCTTATGATGTTCCGCCGAATATCGGCGGGATTTGGGGCGCACTGTTATTCAATGTTTATCGCGCTCAGCGGCAGGAACGGATTGTGCAGGCAGAAATGGTGGAACTGATCGATCGAGCGCAGTCTTCACTGGTGGCCTTGCAAGAAGCAGTGGTTTTAATTGATGAAAACCAGCAGATTGAATGGTGGAATCCAGCCGCCGAACGTCTGCTCGGAATTTCCAGTGATGACCGTCGCCGTAATATTTTAACTTTGCTGCGCCAACCGAGTTTTATTGAATATTATCATCATATTGATGAGTCACCAGATGGCCTGAAAATGCGATCTTCGCTGTTCGAAGATCATTATGTCCAGGTCAAAATGACCCGTTTCGGCGGTGAAAGCCGGGTACTGGTCGCCTATGATGTGACCCGGATGCACAATCTGGAACAGATGCGTAAAGATTTTGTCGATAATATTTCGCATGAGCTGCGCACGCCTTTAACCGTACTCAGTGGCTATATTGAAACCTTTACCGACCAGGAAGATATCAATCCGCGCTGGAAACGCGCCTTTGATCAGATGCAGTCGCAGACCCGACGCATGAACGCGCTGGTGAATGACCTGCTGCTGCTGTCACGTCTGGAAAATGACAAAAATATTGCCAAAAACCAGATCATCGAAATGCCAAGTCTGATGAATCAGCTATTTGATGATGCACAGGCCTATAATATCGATTATGGGCATACCCTGAATCTGGACATTGACAGTCATTGCGATCTGATCGGTTCAGATATGGAACTGGCCAGCGCCTTTAGCAACCTGATCACCAATGCGATTAAATATACGCCTAAAGGTGGAATCATTACCATGGGGTGGCATGATGATGGTGAATCTGCCTATTTTGTAGTGGAAGATAACGGCATCGGAATTGATCCCAAACACTTGCCACGTCTGACTGAACGTTTTTACCGGATCGATTCAGACCGTAGCCGGCGCACCGGTGGCACCGGTTTAGGATTGGCAATTGTCAAGCATGTCCTGATGCAACATCAGGCACATCTCGAAATTGAGTCCAAGGAAAACCAGGGTTCCACTTTTAAGGTGATTTTCCCCAAAGAGCGCCTCAGCTTTCCAGACTGATATCCCCCATTAAAAAAGCTGCCATCGGCAGCTTTTTTTTCAGGATGCTATCTGTTTTTCTTTGGCCAGTGCACGCGCATAGGCTGCACGTTGCGATACCCGTTTCAGATAAGCCTGAATCGCTGGATAACTTTGGCCAGTCCGGCTTTGCATGGCCTCCAAAGGAAAACTCATCTGAATATCGGCAAAACTGAAGTGTCCGGCAAAATAGTCATGCTCGCTCAAATAGCGTTCCAGAAACTGGATATGATCTTTTAAGCGGCTTTGTACAAACTGTTTCTTCACTCCCTCACAAATTTTCTTGGCTACTGGTCGAATCAGCAAAGGGGTATGTTTCGGTACAGTGGTCATCACCAGTTGCATCACCAGCAGCGGCATTAATGAACCTTCTGCATAATGCATCCAGTAACGGTACTGGGCCTTGTCGGCAGGATCTTCTGGGCGAAACTGCTGCTGTTCATCATAGCTTTCCTGTAAATACTCCAGGATCGCCGCAGATTCCGCCAGTACCTGCTCCTGATCGGTCAGAATTGGTGCCTTACCCAAGGGATGAATCTGTTTTAAGGCCGGTGGCGCGGAAAGATTAGGCTGGCGCTGATAATATTGCACTTCATAATCCAGTCCTAACTCTTCCATTGCCCAGAGAATACGAAACGATCGTGATTGTTCGAGATGATGTAAAACACGCATATTAGACTCATGATTTTATTGTTCTTGCTTGCTGAGCATAGCAAAAAGCAGCGGAATGTAGCGCAATTTTTGATGACTGTAATGCTCTGTTCCCTATGTTGCAGATTTGCCATTTTCAGTTCAAATCCGACAGGGTTCCATCCACCCCTGCAATTCTGATCGTTTATCTGGAAGCACGCATCCGGTCTAGAAATGCGGGAGCTTCTAAACGTGGTCCATCATAGGCCGGAATCGAACCGAAGCGTTCATGGCCTTCAATCCATTGTTGCCGCGCAATTTTAAGTTCCTCGGTGGTACGTCCGACCAAATTCCACCACAGTAAAATCGGGCTTTCAAATGGTTCACCACCAATGAGTAATACACGGCTCCCGGCATGAATATCAGCATTAACCTGCTCTAATCCCGGTTCAAGGATCAGCATGTTATCTTCCGTCAGTTCATGCCCATTAATGCTGGCCGTGCCCTCAAGTACCATAAAACCATATTCAAATTTTGGATTCAGGGCTAAGCTCGCACTGGTACTTTCTGCTGCATACAGGTCTACCCCGAGCAGTTCACTATGCACTTTTACCGGTGAAACGGTTTTTAAATATTCACCGACTAAGACGGTAAATTCGATGCCCTGATCATGCACTACCGGCAATTCAGGATAATGCTCAAAAGCCGGTGCCATATTGATCTTGTCATCCGGTAAGGCAATCCATAACTGCGCTGCATGCATATGCGTTTCGCTTTCTGGAGAAACTTCCGTATGTGAAATGCCATAGCCCGAGGTCATCAGATTGACCTGTTTGGGACGAATCAGCTGCTGAGTACCTAAACTGTCATTGTGCATCATGGTGCCTTGCAGCATCCAGGTAAAGGTCTGCAGACCAATATGGGGATGTGGCCCAACATCTAGGCCATCGCCTTGTGGAAAGCTGGCCGGACCGGCATGATCCAGAAAACACCAGGCACCAATCATGCGTTTATGTCGGCTGGGCAAGGCACGTTTGATTACGGTACCCTGTCCGATTTCGGCACGGCGTAAAGGGAATTCCTGAATAAACTGATTGACATATTTTTCACAATCATCCGAATTGGACAGTTCAATATCACTATTATTCGACATGGCTGAGCTCACCTCGGCATTTTCATTCTAAATCTTAAATTATGTGAAACATTCTTCCCTTGGACTGCTGCAAGATGTCTCCCTATTCAGGACAATGTACAGGGTCTATTTGCAAAATCTATCTTTGGAAATATTTAGATACGTATAAAACCCTTAACATCGCTTGATCGATCTAACTCCTGTTCAAGCGATCAAACCTGAATTTCGCAGTGTAACAGCCTGAGTGGAAGTGGCTCAATGCTGATTAGGGTGCTCTCAAGCCTGCGCTAGAAGCCATTTCGACATTGCTGGCCCAATTACCCAATGTTTCACGTGAAACGAATGATTTTAATTTAAAAATTAAAGCAATTAAAAATTATTTTTATGGATTTCAATCACTTTTGCAGCTAAAAAATATAATTTTTGTTACGTTTAAAGTCAAATTTAAGTCAGATACCCAATTTTAGGGAGGTTATTTTTCATCCAATCACGGCATAATAGGCACCTATAAAAATAATACTGGACCAGGACATGTCTGCTCAGCATGAGAATATATATTCAACGGCGAATATATCTTTTCAAAACTCAACGACCGATAAATCACTGAAATTATCTGAATGTGATCTGCAAAACCGTCAGCTGATCGAACAGGCGCTGACAGACTCTCATGCCCGTATTCCTGCCCCGTTTCAGCAATATTTTCACGATTATGTCTATACGCATAGTCATACTAATTTACGTCAAATCAACTATCTGGCACAAATTGCCTTTTTGCTGTATTTCTTTGCCGATATTCTGATTATTCCAGACATGTTTTTTATTTCTGGTCTGATGCGCGTCATCTTGGTTCTAGGCGCTATGCTTTGCTGTTATTACTTGTTTAACACATATAAAAATATTCAGATTCTAGATAGAATCCTGCCGATCGCCACTACTGTGGCTGCAGCTGCATGGATTGGCCTGCTGGTGCTTTCAAGCAGCCCCCATGTTGCTACCTATATTTATGCCTCTGCGATCTTTATTCTCATCGCCAATCTGTGTATACAGACCCAATTTAAAGTTGCGGTCTATTGTTCCATCTTGATTGCCCTGTTTATCATGATTGGAGTGACCCAGTTAATGAGCGCATCTCAAGCCTTTATTTTTACTGTCGTGTTTAGTCCACTCTGGTTTTTTAGCATTTATATTAACTGGAATAATATTCTGAATGTACGGCGCTCTTTCCTGCGCTCTTTGCTGGACGAATGGAACTATCAAACCTTAAAAAATCTGGCACATACGGATGATTTGACCCAGTTATACAACCGCCGCCATTTTGTCGATATGGCTGAACGTTCTATTCATCAATGGCCCAAACATGCCAGCACCTGCCTGCTGATGTTTGATGTCGATCATTTTAAAAAGATCAATGACAACTATGGGCATGACATCGGCGATCGCGTACTACAACTGATTGCTGAAGTCACCCGTAAAGAAATGCGCCATAGCGATGTACTGGCACGTTTTGGTGGTGAAGAGTTTATTGCTCTCTTGGAAGATACCCAGCTGCCAGACAGTCTGGTGATTGCAGAGCGAATTCGTTGTGCAATTCAGAAACAATTTGTTTATGCCAAACCGAACCAGCCCATTCGTTTTACCATTTCGATTGGTATAGCAGAACTGGAGTCGCCTACGCAAAAGCTGGAGGAGCTGATCAAGCAAGCCGATATCGCTTTATATCAGGCAAAAAAATCAGGCCGAAATCGGATTGAAGTTTATCATTCCAAAATGCTGGAAAAGCCCAAACCTGCTCCAGCCAATCCCTGGAATGCCTTTAAGCCCGTGACCCAGCAAGATCATTCAAAGGCCAATCAAACCAAGCAATTCTGGTCTGCCCTTTAAATAATGAAATCAGGAATATTAGTGAAAACTTAAATTTTTATAAACTTTACATGGAAAAGTTGCATATTCTATCACGAAGAAAAAATCCTCATAAAAACTCATAAAAAAGAGCACCGAAGCGCTCTTTTTTTATCGGGATATCTCCGATCAACCAGATATTTACTACGTGCATAGCGCTTGGCATCATTCAGGCAAGAAGCCGTGCTCCTTGAAACACTGACTGGCGCAGCCATAGCCTTGGCAGTAATTCAGGCAAGAAGCCGTGCTTCGTGAAATCCTGATTGGCGCGAGCATAGCGCTTGGCATCATTCAGGCAAGAAGCCGTGCTTCGTAAAATCCCTCACTGCCGCGAGCATAGCTCTTGGCGTAAAATCGGCTAAAAGCTATCGCTTTTAGAAATCCCGATTTTACTCCCATTCAATAGTTGCAGGTGGCTTAGACGATACGTCATACACAACACGAGACACATCTTTAATTTCATTCATGATACGAGTCGAGATTTTATCGACTAGATCATAAGGAAGATGCGCGAAACGAGCAGTCATAAAGTCCACAGTTTCTACTGCACGCAGTGCAATCACCCATGCATAACGGCGACCATCACCGACAACACCGACAGATTTCACCGGCTGGAATACCGCAAATGCTTGAGCAGTCTTGTCATACCAACCGCTGGCACGAAGTTCCTGCATGAAAATGTCATCAGCAAGACGTAAAATGTCTGCATATTCTTTTTTCACTTCACCCAAGATACGCACACCTAGACCTGGGCCTGGGAATGGATGACGGTAAATCATGCTGTGTGGCAAGCCCAAAGTGGTACCCAATTTACGTACTTCATCTTTAAACAAGTCACGTAATGGTTCAACCAGTTCAAAAGCCAAGTCTGCTGGTAAACCACCCACGTTGTGGTGCGATTTAATCACATGTGCCTTGCCCTGTTTGCTTGCAGCAGATTCAATCACGTCTGGATAAATCGTACCTTGAGCCAGGAATTTTACCCCATCTAATTTACGTGCTTCTTCAGCAAAGACTGCAATAAACTCACGGCCAATAATTTTACGTTTTGCTTCAGGATCAACTTCGCCTGCAAGTGCAGTCAAGAAACGCTCTTCTGCAGCAGCACGGATAACACGAATCCCCATATTGTCAGCAAACATTTGCATCACTTGATCACCTTCGTTCAAACGAAGCAGACCATTGTCGACAAACACACATGTCAGCTGATCACCAATCGCTTTATGCAACAGCGCTGCAACGACAGATGAATCCACACCACCTGAAAGACCAAGTAATACTTTTTCATCACCGATCTGTTGGCGAAGCTGTTCTACACGTAGATCAATAATGTGTTCTGGCGTCCATAGACCGCGGCAACCACAAATTTGATGAACGAAGTTCGACAGTAATTCTGCCCCTTTAGAGGTATGTGTCACTTCAGGATGGAACTGAATACCATAGAAACCACGAGTTTCGTCAGACACCATCGCAATTGGACAGCTTGGAGTTTGTGCAGTGATCTGGAAGCCTTCTGGAATACGGGCAACCTTGTCACCATGACTCATCCAGACATGCAACTGGTTTTCACGGTCCTGTAAATTACCGATCAGCTTGTCACGTACCACGATATCAACTTCTGCATAACCGAACTCATGCACAGTACCTGGCTCGACTTTACCGCCAAGCTGTTCGCACATGGTTTGCAGGCCATAACAAATACCCAATACCGGTACACCGAGCTCGAATACCACTTGTGGCGCACGCGGGCTGCCTTCAAGGTGAACGCTCTCAGGTCCACCAGACAAGATGATACCGTTTGGATTAAATGCACGAATGTCTTCTTCAGACATATCATAGGCATACATTTCAGAATATACACCAGCTTCACGGACACGGCGTGCAATGAGCTGACTATATTGAGAACCGAAATCCAGAATCAGGATACGATCTTCAGTAATTTGAGTATTGGTAGTCATGACGAACAACTATGAAAGGCAAACGAAAGATAAGCGCCGTATTCTAGCATTTTTCTTGTGTTTAAGCACACTATTCCAATTGGTTTAAATATTAAACAGTTAAGAAATTTCAGAAAATAATGCCCTCATTTTTGACTGGTTCACAGGAGAGCAGAGTTTCGCTGCTTTCCTGTTCCAGCCAAATGAATGGTTTATTTCACGCGTTCAATCTGAATCACTTCAATATCGGTGGGTTTGTTGCGGTGCGTATCGACCTCGCCCCAGACTTCTACCCGATCGCCTGCTTTGAGTTTTAATCTTTTCCAGTGGTCGTCATCCACATCAATCATGATGCTGCCGGTTTTATCTCTTAATTCAAATTCGTCACTTTGTGCTGCACGCTGTTTGACGATCTGCCCCCTTAAGGTCACGCCAGTTTCATCTTTCATTTTATGTGCCTGAGCAATACTGACCACATTCTGTTTTGCTTCCTCCAGAATAGCCTGATCTGATTTAGCCCAAAGTGCCGGACTGGCAGCTGCCAGAACCAGTGTCGCCAGAATATATTTTTTCATGTGTTTTGACCTGCCATTTTTATGATGATTCCATGATCTAAACAGAAAGCCGAAATAGATGCCGCAGACGTTGTGTAACGCCATGATGAACTTGTGTCATCTGCTCAAAAAGCCCCAATAAAAATATGTTTATACGCTGATACATCCACTTTAAAAGTGAAGGGATTCGCCCGACAGCAGAAAAATAAGCCGCAAAATAGTCGACTTTTATTACTGACTTTATAGGTGATCGCTGTTAGGATTTGAGCACACTTTTGCTTGTACTGGGCTCATGGAACTGATTGATTTTATCTTGCATGTTGATGATCACTTGCTTGAATTTATCACCAATTACGGGATCTGGATTTATGCCATTCTTTTCCTGATTATCTTTGTGGAAACAGGTTTGGTGGTGATGCCGTTCTTGCCCGGCGACAGCTTGCTATTTGCAGCAGGTGCTTTGGCAGCGTCTACAGGTGTGATGGATCCCTGGGTACTGATTCCGCTTTTATTTATTGCGGCAGTATTGGGCGATACCCTGAATTACCATATTGGCAAATATATCGGGCCGCGGGTTTTCGAGATTGAATCGCGCTTTATCAATAAAAAACATTTATTAGCGACCCAGCAATTCTTTGCCAGACATGGTGGTAAAACCATTATTTTTGCGCGTTTTGTGCCTTTTGCTCGTACCTTTGCACCTTTTGTCGCTGGTGCTGGCAGCATGAATTACAAATATTTCCTGAGCTATAATGTAGTAGGTGGATTTATCTGGATCAGCTCATTTGTCATTCTGGGCTATATGTTCGGTAATATGCCGATCGTCAAAGATAACTTCACCTATTTGATTTTCGGTATTATTATTTTAAGTGTCTTGCCAGGTGTGATCGGCTTTATTCAACAAAGACTCAAAAAAAGTAAAACAGCTTAAGATTTTTTATAGCCTGTGCATTTAATCCCAAAGCTTGATCAGTAATGGGATCAGACAAAGCAGTACAAACAGAGCCGAGCCTTTATAAATAAGGCCGGCTTTTATTTTTTCAGAGTGACTGCTCAAAATTGCCTGACCAAAGACCATCCAGAAAATCCCTACTGGAACGGTACTCAAGCAAAAGGCAGCAAACACCAGAACAAAGTTGGTCGGACTTTGCCAGGTTTCCATGGGTAAAATCCCGGAGGCCAACAATGCTGCTTTAGGATTGCTTAAGGTGACAGTAAACATTTGCCAGGGACGAATCTGCGGATGATTTTTGCTATAGCGTTCTAACTGCTGGGCCTTATATAAATGCAGCGTCATCCAGCCCACACAGATGGTACTCAGGACATACAGCAAGCTTTTGAAGTTTGGCCAGATCGGTAAAGCCAGATGAATTAACAAAGCCCAGACATTAATCGCATAAAAATAGCCCATCAGAATGGCAGGAATATAAAGGCTGGTTTTGGCCTGACCCTGCTGATACGCAGAGCTGGCGACCAAGGCATTCGCCGGCCCTGGAATCATCAGAACGGCGATTAGCCCCAATACAAATAACCAATTTTCAATCATCGTGATGAACTATTCCGGGCCTAGCTTATAGCTTAATCAATATTCTCATGCCAGAACAGCTCTATAAATCTAGGATGCTGAGACGATACGCGCCATTTCAAGTGATATTAAGCGGAATATCAGCTCGGCTATTTTGAAAAAATCATAAAAAATGCTGACCCAAGATCAGCATTTATGAAGAGATCAGGAATTCGTTATTTAGCAATATTCTGACGAACCACAATCGGACAATTTTTGTAACGAGCGGCCTGAATAATCGCTTCCTGTTCACCTAAAAGCCGTGCCAGTTCGGTGCGCTTGGTATTGGATGACTGTCCCATATTGACGGAAACACTCGGACCAATTCCCCAACCACCGCGACTACCCCAGCCACCACCCAGACCGACGCCCACACCTACACCCGTGCGTTTTGGCGCTTCCACGCCATTGTCGATATATTGCTGAATACGGTTATATTCGCCTTGCAGCTGCTGACAACCCAAGGTCTGATACTGGGTCGGGGACACATAGGTGGGTTTTACCGTTGTTGCACAAGCACTCAGCAATGCAAATGCTGCAATACTCAGGCTTAATTTCACAAGTTTCATAGTTAACTCGATCTTAGTTCTGCTCTATCTCATTGAACAACGATTGATAGGCCTGAGTCAATTTATGATCAGTAGCCAAATGAATCAGGGGCTGATTTTTATGATGAGATTCTTTCATTAAGATGGAGGGCGGTAACATACTATTGAGTACGGGCAATCCTTCATCTTTCAGTTGCTGCACCACTTCACGCGGTAATCTGGCCTGTGCCTGAAACTGATTCACCACAATACCTTCAATTTCCAGTCTTTCATTATGGTCATCTTGGGTTTCAATGACATTTTCAATCAGGGTCTGTAAGGCACGTTTAGAAAACACATCACAGTCAAATGGAATCAGCACGCGGTCTGCCGCAATCAAAGCTGACAGTGTAAAGAAATTAAACGCCGGTGGGGTATCAATAAACACCCGATCATATTGCCCGGACAATTGTTGTAAAGCATCTCGCAGTTTGTAGATTTTATGCTTGGACTCCAGTGCATGTGCCAAAGCGCCCAGTGTCGGGCTGGCTGGAATCACATCCAGATACTTAAAGGGAGACTGATGCACATAACTTTCCAGACCTTTGCTACGGCTTTTCAAAATCGAGCCAATTGCATTGCCGAGCAAGCCTTTACTTTGCTGATTGCCCAGCACATTTTCAAAATAGTTTTCAATATTCGGTTCTAATGCCGGCTTGTCACTTGAATAGGTCGCATCGTCACCTAATACGTATTGACTGGAATTGGCTTGTGGATCCAGATCAATGAGTAAAGTTTTTAAACCCTGATGTGCGCTGATCGCGGCCAGATTAACGGTAATACTGGACTTACCCACCCCACCTTTTTGATTAAATACCACACGTGTATGCATGTCCCCTCCTGTTATTTTTAACTACTTTTATCACACTTGTATTTTTAATTATTCACATAGGCAGACTGCGCTTGAAGTCACAGCCTGCTTGCTTTTAGCCAAAATTCGGCTTGATCATCACCAAGGTCAAAATAGAAACCAATGAAACTACCGCAATAAATAAGCCAGCCCGGCGTTGTGCCAGCAAGATTGAATCATCTTTTTTATAGGCTTTAGCTAAAGAGGATACCAGCACAAAAAATAAAATAACCTTGGCATAAAACCAGGGTTGCACATCAAAATCCTTGATCACCAATGACACAATACCTGTAAACGCGATCACCGTAATGGCCAGATGCTGTAAAGCCACCAGTGCAATTCGTGCCTTTGGATTCGGTAGGTTGCCTTGTGTACCAATAAACAAAGTCAAGGCACGGGCAAGAATGGCGACAATCGCCAATCCTGCTGCTGACATATGAATAATTTTGACTAAAAGTTGAGTTTCCATCATTTCCTCTTAGTTTTTTGGTGCATGTGCACAAGCTGGACTGGTCGTGTCCTGCCCTGCCCATTCTTCAGGCAAAAATGCATGGATTGCCAGCGCATGAATCTTGTCTTTGGCCAGTAAATCACCAGCAGCAGCATAGACTTTCTGATGACGCTGGACTGGACGTAAACCGGCAAAGGCCTGACTGACAATCACAGTTTTAAAATGAGACTCTTTTCCAGGGAAATAACCGCCATGACCCGAAGATTCATTCACCACGTCTAAATGGGTCGGAGATAATTGTGCTAAACGATCTTTCAGTTGTTGTTCTAAGCTCATGGCCTGACTCCAATCTTTGAAAATATAAAGTCAGTATACCTTGTTCTGCTGAGTATTTTGGTAATCTGTTACAGCGCAATCTGTTGATTGTGGCGAAGTTTCATGAATTCCCACATGAATATTGGTGATTTATTGTCTGGTCTAAAATATTTTGCTTTTATTTTATGCAATTGATACAAGATTTTTAACAAAGGTGTTGACCACATTTTTTCATGCTGTATTATACACGGCATGCGGGAATAGCTCAGTTGGTAGAGCATAACCTTGCCAAGGTTGGGGTCGGGAGTTCGAGTCTCCTTTCCCGCTCAAAATTTTTTCATTTAGTTTTTTCATTTAAAAAACTTTATAGACTCCGCGGGAATAGCTCAGTTGGTAGAGCATAACCTTGCCAAGGTTGGGGTCGGGAGTTCGAGTCTCCTTTCCCGCTCCAGATTCAAAAAGCCCTCATCGAAAGATGGGGGCTTTTTTATTGTTGATTTTATTATATTTTTAAAAATCCCCCTTCCTTTGTTATTCAATTTAATAAAAAATATTCTTAATGTAATTTATATTTTGTGACCAAGATGTGACCATGGCGTGCCCACGACCTTATCCGTTGTTCTGAACTGTAATTACGCTCCACTGGTCAAGAATGTGACGGATTATACCGAAGAAGAATATCAGTCCATTCGGACAGAGTTACTCCGTAATACGCATGGTCAAAATCATTGGTTTATGCTTGCCCATTTACTGGGTCACATTGACCCTACAGAAACCTTTAAAAGCTATATTCATCTGAGCTACCTGATCGCTGGGCATAAAATACTGCAATATCATCCAGACATAGATACTCAATTAGTAAAGAAGATGATGGGCTACCTACCTTCTTTCAAATTTTTAAACACAGTAAAAGATACTGCTCCATTCAATTTTGAAAAGCATGCTATTCATTTAAGTCAGCAGTTACTCAACGACCAAACTGACTGGTTAAAAAGTAACATAGAAGACATTCTGGATGAGGTTTCATTTAACTCACAGCCTCATGATTTTTCTAAATATTTCGCAGGAACAAAGGAATCCAAAATCTCATTTGCATGGTTTTTTAAGTGCCTAAATTTACTAGAAATTCATCATGATCCAAATCAGGTCTCACAGGAAATGAGCTTACCTATAGAACTGGTTGAGTACTGGTATAAAAATGCCAAACAACTGGGCCAACTCAAGTCTCAAAAAAACAACCCAAGGTTATTTGATCTCAACAACACGAATCATCTTGATAAACCTTTAAAACCCGCCATGATTGATACCATTGAAGAGTGCACAGCAAGGAATTATTCCTTTGAAAATATTCAAAATATCTTTGAAAAAAAGCCAGATCAAATAAAAGCGGTGCTTGAGACATTTTTAAGTCGTGTTACGGTTTCGCATACTGGCATTCATTATCGATGGAATAAAATCGATCAATTGGAATCATTTTATTTCAAGGTAAAAGACCTGTTTCCCCATCAATTTTGGCATTTGCTTGGACAAGACTTGGTACAATTGTTAGATAAAAAGAAACAGCCTTTATTACTGAAGCTGGCTAAATCGAGCACAACAGAGCATCCTACCACTCAAGAAGATTATGTTCGTCTCCAGCTTTACTCAACAAAAGATGCCAAAGCACTGGCCGCATTTAAATTCTGTTTACATTTAGCCTGTATTGGCAGACCTCGATCTCTTGAACTTAAAGCTGAAGGTCTAAAAATAACTACATGCTGTTAAATAATTTAACCGTTGCTTCCTTATCTAAAGCCAAATTTAATATATTTAGTAAAAATTGAGTGTCTGATCAACGATAATTAAATAGTATAAACTCTATGAATTAGCAGCGTCTGAAACAGGGATCGGTCATGCGTACAACATCAGAAAAAACTGCAAAACAGAAAATGATATTAGCTAAGGCAGTTTTAGCTGCTGCTGAACGACTTGGTCTTGCACAGGATCAACTAGCCTTAATACTCAGTATAGATTCGGTGAAAACTTTAACTTCTATTGAATTAGATCCCACTTCAAAACAGGGAGAAATCGCCCTCACTTTAATCCGTATTACCACATCATTAGATGCTCTTACAGGTGGGGATACAGCTTGGATGCAGCATTTTATGAAATCACCCAATAAATTGATGAATGGCATTCCAATAGAACAGATTCAGAACCCTCAGGGATTGGCCTCTGTTTTACAATTGGTGGAAGGTCTTCGGGCTAAACTTTAAGATAAGCAAAGTATTAGGCTATACACAGAAAAGTCTTTCAGAAAAGACTAAAGTGAATAAAACAACAATTTCAGAGATAGAGAATGGCCATTTTACAGGTTCATTTGACATATTTGAACGTGTGCTTGATGGCATGGGTTTACAATTCGAAGTGAATAAAAAAAGTTTAACTTGCCCCAATGGGATGAAATTGAAGAAATATTTGCGGAATATGATGAATAAATTAGATTAGATTTATGTTCACATTTGATATTACACCTAATAATGTAGGCATAGTTCCACTGGTCAGCGCTCTCCATTAGATTATGAAGAGGCCCATCAAAAGATTAATACCAGTCAGTTAAGGAAATTTGGATGAAAAAAAATCTAAATTTCCTTATATTTGAATTTAAATTGATCTAAATTTATGTCTTAATTGAGCATAATTTTAGTTTTTCAATTCTTAACTGACCGGCATTGTGGTAGGTATCGGGCTTTCATAATTCAATTTAGGAAGCGAGCAAATTGCGCAAGACATAGTGCAAGATACCACCGGCCTTAAAGTATTCCACCTCATTCAAGGTATCAATACGACACAACACTTGAAAATGGCTACACGTACCATCGGTATGTTGCACATCTACTTTCAGCATTTGATGCGGATGAATATCATCAGACAAGCCTAAAATTGACAGTGTTTCATGGCCCGTTAGGTTCAAGATCTGCCGGTTTTGACCCTCTACAAACTGTAAAGGTAACACCCCCATGCCAACCAGATTGGAACGGTGAATCCGCTCAAAACTTTCAGCAATCACCGCTTTCACCCCCAACAGGTTGGTGCCTTTGGCCGCCCAGTCACGTGAAGAACCGGTACCATATTCTTTCCCAGCAATCATTACGAGTGGGGTTTGTTCTGCCTGATAGCGCATTGCCGCATCATAAATCGAGAGTTTTTCTGCACTTGGAATATGCAGGGTATTGCCACCCTCCTCGCCACCCAGCATTTCGTTTTTGATGCGGATATTGGCAAAGGTACCTCGCATCATCACTTCATGGTTGCCACGGCGGGAACCATAAGAGTTAAAGTCTTTTACATCAACCCCCTGTTGCTGCAAATATCGGCCGGCCGGACTATCTTTTTTGATATTACCCGCCGGGGAAATATGGTCCGTCGTGACTGAATCGCCTAATATAGCTAAAATCCGTGCCTGTTTGATCGGCTGAATTGGTCGCACCGGCTGATCAATTTCTGCAAAAAAGGGAGGATGCCGGATATAGGTTGATTGTTCATCCCAAGCATAGGTTTGACTTTGTGGAATCTGGATCGCTTTCCACTTGGCATCGCCTTCAAACACTTCCGCATATTCTTTCTGGAACATCTTGGTATTCACATACTGCAGTGCGGCATCAATTTCCGTTTGTGTCGGCCAGATATCTTTTAAATAAACTGCTTGGCCATCAAAGCCTTCACCTATCGGCTCAGTAGTGAGATCAGTTCGGATATTCCCGACCAGACCATAGGCAACTACTAAGGGTGGCGAGGCGAGCCAGTTGGTTTTCACCAAAGGATGCACCCGTCCTTCAAAGTTACGGTTTCCGGAAAGCACTGAGGCTACATTCAAATCAAAACATTGCACAGCTTCTTCAATCACTTCAGGTAAAGGTCCCGAATTACCAATACAGGTAGTGCAACCATAACCCACCAGGTTATAACCCAGTTGATTCAAATAAGGCGTCAACCCTGCTGCATCAAGATAATCGCTGACCACTTTGGAACCTGGAGCCAGTGAACTTTTCACCCAAGGTTTTCGCTGCAAACCTTTTTCGATTGCTTTTTTGGCCAATAGGCCTGCTGCCAACATGACACTGGGATTCGAGGTATTGGTACAGGAGGTAATGGCTGAAATCACTACATCACCATGCTGCAACGGATATTTTTCACCATCAATCATACAAAAAGCATTTTCATGTGGCAGGTTGGCCTGTTTCGCTTCAACAGCCGTACCTCCCCCTCCTTCATTTTCCAGACGCTCTTTTTCTTCTTTGACCGGTTTCAAGGTCAGATCCATGAAGGCATGAAAGATTTTTGGCACTTGCGACAATAGCACACGATCCTGCGGGCGTTTCGGGCCCGCCAGACTGGCTTCTACTGTCGACATATCTAAAGCCAGAGTGTCGGTAAAGACGGGTTCATCCCCCGGATTACGCCATAATCCTTGCAACTTGCTATAGGCCTCTACCAAGGCAATTCTTTCCGGCTGACGTCCGGTTAAACGTAAATAGGAAAGCGTTACCTCATCAACCGGGAAAAAGCCACAGGTAGCGCCATATTCGGGTGCCATATTGGCAATAGTGGCACGGTCAGCCAAGGGTAAATCGGCCAGACCATCGCCATAAAATTCGACAAATTTTCCAACTACGCCTTTTTGGCGCAGCATCTGGGTAATGGTCAGCACCAGATCAGTTGCTGTAATACCTTCTTTGAGTTTACCTATGAGCTTAAAGCCGATCACTTCTGGAATCAGCATGGAGATCGGTTGGCCCAGCATGGCCGCTTCCGCTTCGATGCCGCCCACTCCCCAACCTAACACGCCTAAGCCATTGATCATGGTGGTATGTGAATCGGTACCGACTAAGGTATCAGGAAAGGCAAAGCGCTGCCCATCGACCTCATTGCTCCAAACTACTTGTGCCAGATGTTCCAGATTAACCTGATGGCAAATCCCGGTTCCTGGCGGCACCACGCGAAACTGATTGAGCGCAGCCTGCCCCAACGTAGAAACTGGTAGCGCTCGCCATTGCGTTGCATCTCAATGGCGACATTCTGCTCAAAAGCTTGCGGGCTGGCAAAGTAATCGACCATCACCGAGTGATCGATGACCAAATCCACCGGTGACAACGGATTAATTTTTTCCGGGTCACCACCGGCTTTGGCCACTGCTGCACGCATCGCGGCAAGATCAACCACTGCGGGAACACCGGTAAAATCCTGCATCAGCACCCGTGCCGGACGATACTGGATTTCCTGTTCTGAGGTTTGGTTGTTTAACCACCCTGCCAGCGCATGAATATGCTCGGTTTTCACCGTGAGCTGATCTTCAAAACGTAGTAAATTTTCCAGCAAGACTTTTAAAGATTTTGGCAGCCGGGACAGGTCGCCCAATTGCGCTTGCAATTTGGACAGGTTGAAAATCTGATAGTGTTCTGAACCGACGGTCAATGTTTCTAAGGTATTAAAACTATTGATATCACTATACTTGGCCATCTAGTTTACCTCCGGCTTGAGATGTTATTTTTATGATCACAGTCCACCACTTCTTTACTTACTGTATGCCAACTGCGCGGCGGGTTTGTTATTATTTATTATCGGATTGTGCTAGGCAGTTAAATGCAGGGCTGCCAGGAATTTTTGCCAGAGAGTTGTCGACAGTTCAGATCCGGCATCGACAATCTTTCTGCCAATTCCGTAAGGAGATAAGTTAAATTGAACCGCGTATTTTCAGAGTGATTTCAGATCACTACGTAGCTAGGGCTGTTTTACAGATCGAAATGATAAATTGCTTTAAAAAAGAAACTAATATATTTCTTATAGAACCTAAAAGAAATAAATGTGTCTACAATAAATGAATCTTTACTTCAGCAAATCAAAAAAAGACGAACCCTATTGGGCTTAAAGCAAGTTAATATGCAATCCCGTACAGGCATTTCAAGACAGCAGTACCAAAAACTGGAAAGTCAGGGTAATCCACGATTAGAGACCTTAGAAATTATCGCGGCAGGATTAAATGCTCAACTGATGCTCATTCCAGATGATAAAGTTCATTTAATCAGACAATTATTGAATGATGAAATTAAAATCACGATCGAAGATCAGGATGACTTAATGACCAACCCATGGAAGGGTCTTCTCGGAGATGAGGAATCATGAATCCTCTTAACGAGGTATTTTACCGGGTACTGACCATTATTAAAAAATTTATGCTTCATCCATAATCCATTCTTTAAAAAGAGCATCCTCGATTTCATAAGTACCATTTTCTGGTTTAAAAATAATTTGTTTTTTTGATAAAGAACGTAGGGCAGATTGAATACTTGATACTGCAATGCTGTCTACACCGATGGAGTCAGCAAGATGCTGTCTAAATTGAATACTGTAAAGTTCAACTTGTGATTCAGCTATGGCTTTTAAGAGCAGCTGTTCTAATAACTTAAACTCTCCCCATAATCCTGAAAAGTCACGGTGCCCCATTGTATCGGCTATAAGCTGTTCCTTTGCAAAATCTATAGCCAGCATTGGGTTTAATGCTAAACGCTCAACCAATGACCTCACCAGTTGAGGACTTTGCTTCATATCTAAAAAAGCACACCATAAAATTTCTTT
Source organism: Acinetobacter sp. YH12208 (assembly GCF_013418055.1). Taxonomy (NCBI): domain Bacteria; kingdom Pseudomonadati; phylum Pseudomonadota; class Gammaproteobacteria; order Moraxellales; family Moraxellaceae; genus Acinetobacter; species Acinetobacter sp. YH12208. The sequence goes on along the minus strand of NZ_VPCT01000009.1, from coordinate 71,051 downwards.
ATCCAAACTACGTCCTGTTGTTTGATTAAATACATCTGTCAGATGATCTGTAAATGCTTTTGTTAGATTTGGAAAAGGTAAATTCTGCCCATAATGAAAAAATGGAGCACTACTCACAGAAAACATTTGTCTCAAGCCCTCTCGACTTGAACCAGTAAAAATTACCTTTATCGTTTCTTTATGCATATCTAAAGCAGTACGCAAACTGGCAATAGTTGTTTTATATTTTGAACTAGCTAAAGCCTGAATCTCATCAAGTAGCAATAAAATAGGTTTACCCTGCTGAGCCAGTTTTGTAATACTAGATAAAATACTGGAATTCACTTGCCCTTGTGCAAGAGTCACTTCGGCTTTTACACCTGCCACCTCTGTACTTAAAGAGCCAATATTTTTAATCCAATGATTGGCTTTACCAATCAAGCCATTTTGCTGTGAAAACTCATCAAGAGCTTTTACAAACTGTCCTTCACTATGCAGGCCTGCATCTAAAAAACTGAAATAAAAAACGCGCCATCCAAGCTGTTCTGCTAAGGGCGTAATATCTTTTCGTAAAAATTCAGTTTTTCCCATCCGGCGTGGGGCAAAAAAAGTCAGAGAACTAGCTAGTCCAGTCTCAAACATGCCTAAAATTTGTTTAGCTAGTTCTGTACGTGGAAAATGCCAAGGGTCATTGGAGATGCTACTCATTTTAATTACTCAACAATGATTCTTTATTGCTATAGATTGTATTAGATTTCATTAGATTGTAAATGTCTAATTAGACTTCTTTAATCTAATAGGATCTAATCACCCAATAAAGCACCTTTTCACCGATCAACCGACACATTTTATAACTCCATTATTTTGTGGCTTAATAGCCATATCTGAACATAAGACCCAATATTATGGATTTAAGATTCAGAAAAACCTGAAGAAGTTGTTGCGTTTTATGTGAGAGGCTTCGTAAAGAACGACTTTATCTGGAAATAAATCCACGCTCAAAAAACTTAATGCTTACTATAATTGATGGGGTGAATATTGGCTTTGGGGTACACTGGTCTCCTCAACAGCAATCACAGGTCGACCATTAATTGCCTTTGAATACAGTGCTGAAGCGATCCGTAAAGGTTTAGAACTCTCCTCGTACCTACCCCCATTAAAAGGTGACCCATTAAGAAAAAACTTTCCTACATAGCACATGGGATTACCAAGTCATATATATGATGCCTCATCCGATTGCTAGGCGTGCTCCAGAATTTTGGTGGCTATTCAGTCCATCATTACCTACATTCAAACGCTCTAGTTTTCCAATTAGCTCAGGTTATAATAATGGCCACCCAAAATACGATTGATCTATTATGAACACCCCCAATGACCCTTTACACGGCAAAAAACTTGCTGACATTTTGGATGAATTATTGGATTACTACGGTGGCTTTGAAGGTTTAAGTCGTAAAATTGAAATTAGATGTTTTTGCATAGACCCAAGTGTTAAATCATCATTACGATTCTTGCGTACCACACCATGGGCACGTGAAAAAGTAGAAAGCTTATATTTGTACGTCTTACGCCAAAAGGCAAAACAGAAACCGTAGACCCAGGCCCCTCTCTCATCATCAAATTATACCAGTCAGTAAAATATTTTACATTAAATCATATATTTAAAATTAATATCATTTAATAAAATAAATCTCAGCGACTTTATCGAGATTGGAATCAGAGAGCTCGAGTCTCCTTTCCCGCTCCAGATTCAAAAAAGCCCTGATCGAAAGATCGGGGCTTTTTTTATGCATTGTCTATTTTAACCAATAAACGCTGACCAGCCCAAAACGAGTGCTTAGTCAGAGTTTGTCTTCATTTAAAATTAGAAAGTGACCCGCTGATAATCACGATATTGCGGTGTCCAGAAATTATGCTCAATCGCTAACTGCAAGTCCTCAATACTTACTTTAGGCGCCACCCCATCCTCAATGGCTGCAAGGGCGACTTTCAACGCAATCTGCTTTGAAATAGACTGCAAATGATCGAGACTTGGCAATAAATCCGCTTGTGGGTCTTGCAACTTAGGCGAACAATCCGCCAAAGCATTACTAGAAGCCATCAGCATATTATCTGTAACACGCTTCGCACCCGAAGCAATCACCCCCAACCCAATTCCGGGGAAAATATAAGAATTATTGCACTGTGAAATATGATGAATTTTTTCCTGATAATTCACCGGTGCAAAGGGGCTACCTGTGGCAATCAGCGCTCTACCCTTGGTCCATTGCAAAATATCTGCCGGTACTGCTTCTACCTGTGAAGTCGGATTGGATAAAGGGAAAATAATTGGCTGCACGCTATTCTCAGCCATAGCTTCAACCACTTCCTGTGTGAATAATCCCGGTTGCCCCGAAACCCCAATCAGTACTGTTGGCTTAGCATGCTTCACGACATCTGTTAATGAAATCATGGCTTCAGCATCTGCCCAGCTTTCTACATGTTCAGCAGGCTGTGCCAATTTACGCTGAAAATTTAGTAAATTCGGCTGATTTTCAGTGATCAGACCAAAGCGGTCGACCATAAAGATTCGTGCACGTGCTTCGCTATCGCTCAAGCCTTCCGCAATCATTTGTTTAATGATCTGTTCCGCAATCCCGCAACCAGCTGAACCAGCCCCCAGAAATGCCACCACCTGATCTTTCAACTGCTTACCTGCTGCACGTGAAGCGGCAATTAAACTTCCGACCGAAACCGCAGCGGTTCCCTGAATATCATCATTAAAACAGCAAATGCGATCACGGTATTTTTCCAGCAAAGGCATGGCATTTTTCTGCGCAAAGTCTTCAAACTGAATCAATGCATCCGGCCAGCGCTGCTGAATGGCCTGAATTACCATTTCGACAAAAGCATAGTATTCATCGCCGCTGATCCGCGGTTCACGCCAACCCATATAAATCGGATCATTCAGCAATTGCTGATTATTGGTGCCGACATCGAGAGTGATCGGCAAGGTATACGCCGGGCTGATTCCCCCACAGGCAGTATAGAGCGCCAATTTACCAATCGGAATCCCCATTCCGCCAATCCCCTGATCGCCTAAACCCAAAATGCGTTCGCCATCGGTAATCACAATCACTTTCACGTTCTTTTTATTAATATTGTGAATAATCTGATCGATCTGATCGCGATCAGGATAGGAAATAAAGATCCCGCGATGACGGCGATAAATATCAGAAAAGCGCTGACATGCCTCCCCCACAGTGGGGGTATAAATAATCGGCATCATCTCGCTAAGGTGATTTTCAATCAGGTGATAAAACAGGGTTTCATTGGTATCCTGGATATTACGCAAATAAATATGCTTGTTGATATCACTATTAAAAGCACAATATTGCTGATAAGAGCGCTGACTCTGTTCCTCGATGGTCTCGGTCACATGAGGAATTAAACCATGCAAATTAAAGCTTCTACGCTCTTCTTCAGTAAATGCAGAACCTTTATTGAGTAACGGGAGTTCTAATAAGGTATTTCCGGCATAAGGAATATATAAAGGGCGTTTACTGTTCAAATTTTCTCTGGGCATTATTTAACTCTTCTAATCAATCCTCGGCACTTCGCCGAAAACAATGACATCACTATCGTTATTTTATATAGCCTATCCTGATTTTAGCCTTTTGGGGTATTTAGTAAATTGATAATACTTTTAGCAGGATTTTATAATCTGATAACGTAGCGTGATAGGAGAGATTTTGGTTAATTTTGTAATAAATTTCTTTTATCCATCAAAAATGCTTGTTCTATTTTAAAATCTCACTGATTTAAAATGGGTTATGGCCTATTTAAATAGTGTTGATCTTTTTCATACTGCTAAGGCAGAAGATTGATTTGACAAAAAGTCAAAGCTCATCAAGGATAAAGGATAAATTCAATAATATAAATGAGTATAAAAATGAGTGAATTCCAGCCCCTTTATCAAGCTGATATTTTAGGCATCGGCTATGAGCAAGCCACCTTGAGCTTTCCAGATGACTATGAGGGCAAAGTTGTAGCAACCCTGATACGTAAAAAAGCAGCGCAGCCTACTCCTAAAGCAGTTTTGTATATTCACGGATTTATTGATTATTTCTTCCAGACTGAAATGGCGGAACGCTTTAATCAGCAAGGTTTTGATTTTTATGCGCTGGATTTAAGAAAATATGGCCGTTCGATTCTGCCGCATCAGAACTATTATAATGTGCATGAGCTGTCTGAATATGATGCAGAAATTAGCCAGGCACTGGATATTATCGCAAGCGAGGGCCATGATGCTGCCCTGCTCTGTGGTCATTCTACCGGCGGCCTCATCACCACATTGTTCGCGGCACATCACCCTAATCATCGGTTAATCAAAGCACTCTGGGTCAACAGTCCATTTTATAACTTTAATATGAATCCGATAAAACGTGCGCTCGGCATCCCGCAGTTAAGCAAACTGGCGAAAATTTTTCCCGACCTTAGATTTCCGAGTGAGTTAAATAAATGGTATGCCACCAGTCTGCACAAGGATTTAAAAGGGGAATGGGACTTCAGTCTGGACTGGAAAAAGACCCGCTACCCAAGGGTACGGATCAGTTTTATTCGTGCCATCTATGAAGCACAAAAAGAAATTCATCGCGGCATCGAACTCGATATTCCGGTTCTGGTCATGCATTCGCATCAGACTTTATATCCAAAAAAATGGGGCAAGGCAGCGCAAACTAGTGATGTGATTTTGGGAGTTAAAGACATTCAGAAATATGCCAAAAAAATTAAAGCTGATGTCACGGTTCAAAGCATTCAGAATGGTTTACACGATCTGGTGCTTTCAGACAAATCTGTACGTGAACAGGTTTATCAGCAGCTGTTTCAATGGCTCAACAGCAAAGGACTATAATGCCGGCAAACAGGAAAGATGATTTTAGGCTCCTGTTTTCTGTTAAGTGTTTTGATTGAATAAAATGGCCCTCTTGAATGTAATCCGCAACCATCAGAAATACATGAATCCTTCGATTTTTTAAGCGCCAGTTAAATGCTTATTTCTTAGGATAAGCTTCGATTAAATATAAAATTTAATTCCTATACTTCATATTCCAAATGTTGTCTTTTGTAGCAAGCGTGTAATCAAAGCACCACCTGTCTTTTTCCCTCTTTATAGTAGAGCTGACTGCTGAAACTGTAGCATTTTCAATTGAGAAAATAGGGTCAGCATGTACCAATAACAATCATATAAAGGAATAGATTATGCGTTATGCAGACCCCAATACTGACGGTGCAAAAATTCAATTTAAAGCCCAATACGACAACTTCATTGGCGGCGAATGGGTCGCTCCAGTCAAAGGCGAATACTTTGACAATATCTCTCCGGTAGATGGCAAAGTCTTTACCAAAGTGCCGCGCTCTTCTGTAGAAGACATCGAATTGGCCCTGGATGCAGCGCACAAGGCCAAAGCACAGTGGAATAAGTCCTCGCCCACCACCCGTTCCAATATCCTGCTAAAAATTGCAGATCGTCTGGAACAAAATCTGGAACTGCTGGCGGTGGCAGAAACCTGGGACAACGGCAAGCCGATCCGTGAAACCTTAGCGGCCGATATTCCGCTATGTATTGATCATTTCCGTTATTTTGCCGGCTGTATCCGCGCTCAGGAAGGCGGCATTTCCGAGATTGATGAAGATACCATTGCCTACCATTTCCATGAACCGTTGGGTGTGGTGGGTCAAATCATTCCGTGGAACTTCCCGATCCTGATGGCGGCCTGGAAACTCGCACCTGCCTTGGCAGCAGGCAACTGTATCGTGCTGAAACCTGCGGAACAGACCCCGGTCAGCATTTTAGTTTTAGCTGAACTGATTCAGGATATTTTGCCGCCGGGTGTACTGAATATTGTCAATGGTTATGGTATCGAAGTCGGTCGTCCACTCGCGACCAATCCGCGCATTGCCAAGATTGCCTTTACCGGTTCAACTGCAGTCGGTCAGCAAATCATGCAATACGCCACCGAGAATATTATTCCGGTAACACTGGAACTTGGCGGAAAGTCACCGAATCTGTTCTTTGCCGACATTATGGATCAGGAAGACGATTATCTGGACAAGGCACTGGAAGGCTTTGCCATGTTTGCCCTGAATCAGGGTGAAATCTGTACCTGTCCTTCTCGTGCCTTGGTGCAGGAAAGTATTGCCGATGAGTTTCTGGCGCGTGCGGTAGAACGGGTGCAACGCATTAAAACCGGTCATCCGCTCGACACCGACACCATGATTGGTGCGCAAGCCTCACAGGAACAGCAGGACAAGATTCTGGGCTGTATTGCCACTGGCCGTGAAGAAGGTGCGCAGATTCTGACCGGCGGTGAAGCACGTCAGGAAGTGGGACAAGGTTTTTATATTGAACCGACCATTTTCAAAGGCACCAATGACATGAAAACCTTTCAGGATGAAATCTTCGGGCCGGTGCTGGCGGTGGCGACATTTAAGGACTTTGATGATGCCATTAAAATCGCCAATGACACCATTTATGGTTTAGGAGCAGGTGTGTGGTCACGTTCAGCACACACCTCTTACCGTGCAGGACGCGCGATTCAAGCGGGTCGGGTCTGGACCAACTGTTATCATATTTATCCTGCACATGCGGCTTTCGGTGGCTATAAAAAATCAGGGATTGGCCGTGAGAATCACAGAATGATGCTGGATCATTATCAACAGACCAAAAACCTGCTGGTAAGTTATTCAACCAAACCGGCTGGTTTCTTCTAAGTATGAATTTTCTCAAAAGCGAACTGCGGTTCGCTTTTTTGTTTTATTCAAGTTTTTTAATATCTGGTAAATTTTTCTGCTCTTGATCGTTGACCAGCAAAATAAAAGTCTGAAAATCACAAAAACAGGAATAAAACTGTATAAAAAACAAATGAATACTTTAACTTAGAAGGACTTCGCCTAAGGTTTTCATTTTTTATGCATTTTAATTGTTCAAAAAACCTGCATAAAGCCCTGGCTTTCATTTAAAGTCGGCTTTTCATGATTCCCAAGACTGTGTATAACATTGAACCACTATAGGGAAACTAATAAGCATAGGCAAAATTGCTTAAAAAGCGTTAGACTATGTACCCAATAATGTCATGATTCGGTCTGATCAAGATCAAAAAAGAAGGTGAAGGTTGATGCCGCTCAATACTGTTGAAGAGCTTGTAGCAGATATCCGTGCAGGAAAAATGGTCATCCTGATGGATGATGAAGATCGTGAAAATGAAGGCGACTTAGTGATTGCTGCCACGCACGTACGTCCTGAAGACATCAACTTCATGATCACCCATGCACGTGGTCTGGTCTGCCTGACTTTAAGCAAAGAGCGTTGCCAGCAGTTGAATCTGCCTTTGATGGTCGATGCAAACGGTGCCCAGCATGGAACCAATTTTACCCTGTCAATTGAAGCAGCCAAAGGTATTTCTACCGGGATCTCACCGGCTGAACGTGCGCACACGATTCAAACTGCGGTGGCTGCCCATGCCAAACCGGCAGATATTGTACAGCCAGGGCACATCTTCCCGCTGATGGCGCAGCCGGGTGGCGTATTGCACCGTGCCGGGCATACCGAGGCAGGTTGTGATCTTTCTCGTTTAGCAGGACTGGAACCGGCTTCGGTGATTTGTGAAATCATCAATGAAGATGGCACGATGGCGCGCCGTCCGGATCTTGAAGTTTTTGCTGAAAAGCATGGTTTGAAAATTGGCACCATTGCCGACCTGATTCATTACCGCATGACCAATGAGCAAACTGTTGAGCGTCTCGATCATCAAAAACTCGACACCGAATACGGCACATTTGATTTATATCGTTATCGTGAACTGGGCAACCCGGATATTCATTTGGCCCTGGTCAAAGGCGAGCCTAAACAAGGCGTGACCACCGTTCGTGTACATGGTTTTAATCCGACCCGTGACTTGCTCAAACTGAAAAAACAGGACGGCGAACCGGCCTGGAATTTAGACCGTGCGCTAAAAGAAATTTCCAATAGTGATCGTGGTGTACTGGTCTGGATTGGGCAACGTCATTTACAGGATTTGGGTCCGGCTTTAGATACCTTAAACGCACCAAAAAATGTAAAATCAAATTCTGCACTGTCTCAGCAGTATCAGACCATTGGTGTCGGTGCACAAATTTTGCGTGATCTAGGCGTTGAAAAAATGAAGCTGCTCAGCTCTCCATTGCGCTTCAATGCACTATCAGGCTTTAACTTAGAAGTGGTGGAATACATCACCGCACAACAAACATCTTAAGAAATCATCGAGGTTGCTATGGCAGTTCGCCGTATTGAAGGTATGTTACATCTCGCGAACGAAGACCGTTATGCGATTTTAGTTGGTCGTTTTAACAGCTTTGTGGTTGAACATCTGTTAGAAGGTGCCATTGATACATTGAAACGTCATGGTGTATCAGAGGATAATATCACTGTTGTTCATGCCCCTGGTGCCTGGGAACTTCCTGTAGTTGCGAAAAAACTGGCAGCTTCAGATCGTTTCGATGCCATCATCGCGCTTGGCGCCGTGATTCGTGGTAGCACGCCTCACTTCGATTTCGTTGCAGGCGAATGTGCCAAAGGTTTAGGCGTGGTTGGCCTGGACACTGGCTTACCTGTCATTAACGGTGTACTCACTACGGACAGTATTGAACAAGCGATTGAACGCTCTGGAACAAAAGCAGGCAATAAAGGTAGCGAAGCTGCCCTGACTGCGATTGAAATGGTTAACTTGTTAAAGGCTATTTAACGCTATGTCGCAAACACTTCAAGCAACTTATGCAGCAAAACGTAAAGCACGTCGCTTTGCTGTACAAGGAATTTATGAATGGCAAATGAGCCACAATCCGGTGCATGAGATTGAAGCACGTACGCGTGTGGAAAATGCCATGCATAAAGTGGATCTGAGCTATTATCATGAATTGTTGACTCAAGTGGTTGCCAATCATGAAGCATTGGATGCGCTCTTAATTCCGGTACTCGATCGTGAACTTTCAGCACTGGATGGTGTTGAACTTGCGACCCTTCGTCTTGGTGCATATGAACTCAAAGAACATCTTGAGATTCCATATCGTGTGGTTCTAGACGAAGCGATCGAGTTGGCTAAACATTTTGGCGGTGCCGACAGCCACAAATACATCAACGGTGTATTGGATCGTTTAGCGACAACTTTACGTGCAGCAGAAAAGCAACAAGCCAACTAATTAAAGTCGAATTGTTGTATGGCTGAATTTTCGATTATCGACACCTATTTCAATCGCAAGAATACCCATTCTGTCGATTTAGGCGTCGGTGACGATTCAGCCTTGCTCACCCCTCCGCCTCAGCAACAACTGGTCATCTGTGCCGATACACTGGTTGCTGGACGACACTTTCCTCTCGATACAAATCCGCATGCCATTGGCTGGAAATCGGTTGCTGTTAATCTTTCCGATATTGCCGCGATGGGTGCAAAACCGCATAGTATTCTTCTGGCATTGAGCCTACCCCAAATTGATCATGACTGGCTCAAAGCCTTTAGTCAGGGTTTGTATGATTGCTGCGATCAATTTGGCGTGAGTTTAATCGGGGGTGATACCACCCAAAGTCCGCATCTCACTTTATCTGTGACAGCCTTAGGCTGGGTCGATATCGGCCAAGCGGTGCCACGCTCAGGTGCAAAACCAGGTGATCTGATCTGCGTCAGTGGAACTGTCGGCGATGCTGCTTTTGCCTTAAATCATTTAGGTCATCCGCTACAGAAACGTCTGGACTATCCGACGCCACGCTGTCAGCTCGGTGCCGCCTTAAAAGGTCTGGCGCATAGCATGATTGATGTCTCGGATGGTTTAGCCCAAGATCTTGGACATATTCTCAAAGCCTCGCAAGTCGGTGCCAAGCTACAACTGGAACACTTACCGATCAATCCTGCCCTGCAGGCCTTAAGTGAAGCACAAAAATGGCAATATGCACTGGCCGGTGGCGACGATTATGAATTATGTTTTACAATAAGCCCGCAAAATTACGAAAAATTATTGCAAAAACAACTTGATGTTTCGATTAGTATAGTCGGCACAATTCAGCAGCAGCACGGCTTAACTTTTGAAAAAGATGGCGTAGATCATTTGCTTCAATTTAATGGGTATCAACATTTTGCATAAACCTGCGATCAATTTTAAAGCCATGTCATGGACCGACCGACTGATTGTGTTTATTGGCGTTGGCTTCGGCTCAGGACTGATGCCTAAAGCACCGGGGACCTTTGGTTCGGCCTTTGCACTTTTATTTATCCCGATTTGGCTGCATCTTGATTTTCTAAACAGTCTTTTTGCCATTGCCATCATGTCCCTGATTGGCATATATATCTGCGGGCATACTGCCAAGGTCATGGGCGTTCATGATGATGGCCGCATTGTCTGGGATGAATTCGCAGGACAATCCATCACATTTTTACCCCTGATCTATATCGGCCAGATGAACTTTCTCTGGCTGCTGGTCGGTTTTGCGCTATTCAGATTATTTGATATCTGGAAACCGTGGCCGATTCGGGTCATTGACCGTCAGGTCGATGGTGGTTTTGGCATCATGCTGGATGACATCATTGCTGGCCTGTGGGCGGCTCTTTGTATTTTGATTTATTTTTACTTCACCGTGGCATAAGCCATATTTAGGATTAGAACATGTCAACGACTGTTATTATTCTTGCTGCAGGTAAAGGCACGCGCATGCGTTCAAGCTTACCGAAAGTATTACAACCGCTTGCAGGACATCCTTTACTGGGTCATGTCATTGACACAGCAAAAAAATTAAACGCAGATAATATTATTACCATTTACGGGCACGGTGGCGAGCAGGTTCAAGCTGCTTTTACAGCGCAAAAAATTAAATGGGTTGAACAGAGCGAACAGCTGGGGACCGGTCATGCCGTACAAATGACTTTACCTGTCCTGCCCCAAGACGGCGTATCGTTGATTCTTTCTGGTGATGTACCCTGTATTAACCCGTTCACCTTGCAAAAATTACTCGATGCCACTGCAGAAACTGGCATTGGTCTGGTCACGCTCACCTTGCCAGATGCCAATGGTTATGGTCGCATCGTGCGTAAAAATGGTCAGATTCAGGCCATTGTTGAACATAAAGATGCAACGAACGAGCAACGTCAGATCCAAGAAATTAATACTGGCATTTATGCGGTCAGCAATGCCAAGTTGCATCAATGGCTGCCAAATTTAAGCAATGAGAATGTTCAGGGTGAATACTACCTGACCGATATTGTGGCGATGGCTCTGGCCGATGGTATGCAGGTTGCTTCGGTAGAACCGGAAATGGCCTTTGAGGTTGAAGGCGTAAATGACCGTGTGCAACTGGCAGCATTAGAACGTCAGTTTCAGGCATGTCAGGCCAAACAGCTGATGCAGCAAGGTGTGCATCTGATTGATCCGAGCCGTTTTGATTTGCGTGGTAATTTAACTGTCGGTCAAGATGTACAGATTGATATCAATGTCATCATCGAAGGTGATTGCGAGCTGGGCGACCATGTTGAAATTGGTGCTGGCTGTATCATCAAAAATACCAAAATTGCAGCTGGGACTAAAGTGCAACCTTATAGCATTTTTGACAATGCTATCGTCGGTGAAGATACCCAGATTGGCCCTTTTGCACGACTCCGTCCGGGTGCAAAACTCGCAGCTGAGGTACATATCGGTAACTTCGTTGAAGTTAAAAATACCACGATTGGTCAAGGCTCTAAAGCCAACCACTTTACCTACCTGGGTGATGCAGAAGTTGGCAGTGGTGCAAACATCGGTGCAGGAACCATTACCTGTAATTATGATGGTGCAAATAAATTTAAAACGATTATTGGTGATCAGGCCTTTATTGGCTCGAACAGTTCATTGGTGGCACCTGTGAAAATTGGCAATGGCGCCACTGTAGGTGCAGGCTCAACGATTACCCGTAATGTGGAAGACAACTGTTTGGCAGTAGAGCGCTCTAAGCAATTTGCCAAAGAAAACTATCCACGTCCGCAAAAAATCAAGAAATAAGGGGAACAAATATGTGTGGTATCGTTGGTGGCATTGCAGAACGTAGCATTACCAATATTTTGATCGAAGGCTTAAAACGCCTGGAATACCGGGGTTATGATTCAGCAGGTTTGGCACTGATTAATAATAGCCAGGTCCTGCGTGAACGCCGTGTCGGTAAGGTCGCAAACCTTGAACAGGCGGTGAATGAATCCCAGATTAGCGGTTCACTCGGCATTGCGCATACACGCTGGGCGACCCATGGCAAACCGACTGAAGAAAATGCCCATCCGCATATTTCTGAAAATGTGGCAGTGGTGCATAACGGAATTATCGAAAACTATCAGGAACTCAAAGATGATCTTGAAGCTTTGGGTTATGTCTTTACTTCACAGACTGATACTGAAGTGGTTGCCCATCTGATCAATGATGCACTGAAATCTACCCCGAGCCTGTTAGAAGCTGTACGCCAAGTGGTTCCGCAATTGAAAGGTGCCTATGCACTGGGCATCGTACATACTGACCACCCGGATGAACTGATTACCGTGCGTGAAGGTTCTCCACTGGTGATTGGTGTCGGGATTGGTGAAAACTTCATTAGTTCAGATCAATTAGCCTTACTTCCAATTACTAACCGTTTTATCTACCTGGAAGAAGGTGATATTGCCCGTTTGACCCGCACCACCATTGAAGTCTTTGTCGATGGTCAGCTGGTAGATCGTCCGGTCAAGGAACTGGATGCTGCGGTCAGCAATGCGTCTAAAGGTGAATACAAGCACTATATGCTCAAAGAAATTTATGAGCAGCCTGAAGCGATCAAACAGACCATTTCTCAAGCCTTAAATGGCAATGACTTGCGCGAAGACTTCCTTGCCAGTGCAGAACAGGACTTCGCAAAAATCCAGCAAATCCAGATTATTGCCTGTGGTACCAGTTATCATGCCGGCATGATTGCGAAATACTGGTTTGAACAGCTGATTGATCTGCCGTGTCAGGTCGAGATTGCCAGCGAATTCCGTTATCGTACGCCAGTCATTGTGAATCACACACTCTATGTGTGTATTTCCCAATCCGGTGAGACTGCCGATACCTTGGCTGCATTACGTGATACACAGAAACGTGCGGCGGCCAAAGGGCTGGACATCACTACGATGACCATCTGTAATGTCGCTACATCATCGATGGTGCGTGAGACCCAGCATAGTCTGTTGACACTGGCAGGCCCTGAAATTGGTGTGGCATCTACCAAAGCCTTTACCACCCAGCTTGCTGCTTTAATGCTGTTGGTATTGAAAATTGGTTCGGTCAAAAATAGCATTTCTACAGAACAGATGACGAAGATCAGCACAGAACTCTGGCATTTGCCTAAAGTGATTCTGGACACTTTACGTCATGATAATGAAATTTTAGGTCTGTCTGAGCTGTTTGTTGAAAAGCAGCATTGCCTGTTCCTGGGCCGTGGTACGCACTTCCCGATCGCACTGGAAGGTGCACTCAAGCTGAAAGAAATTTCCTATATTCATGCTGAAGGTTATGCTGCAGGTGAGCTAAAACATGGCCCATTGGCACTGGTCGACAATGACATGCCGGTGGTGATTCTGGCACCGCAAGATGACATGCTGGATAAACTGAAATCCAATATGGAAGAAGTTCAGGCACGTGGTGGCGAACTGTTTGTCTTTGCCGATGAAAACAGCGGCATTAAAGCCAAAGAGCGTCAGCATGTGGTACATATTCCGGCAATCAATGCAGTGCTGGCACCGATTGTATATAGCATCCCGGTGCAGTTACTGTCTTATCATGTGGCAGTGCTGCGTGGTACAGATGTCGATCAGCCACGTAATCTGGCAAAATCGGTTACGGTAGAATAATTAAAATTGAATCAGGGCTGGGGAACCGGCCTTTTTTCTTCTGAATGGAGAGCCTATAAATGACCAAACTGACTTGCTTCAAAGCCTATGACATTCGCGGCAAACTCGGCACCGAGCTCAATGAAGAGATTGCCTATAAAATTGGCCGTGCTTATGGACAGATTTATCAACCTAAAACGGTGGTCATTGGCTGTGACATCCGGCTCAGCAGTGAAGGTTTAAAACAGGCCACCATTCACGGTTTAAATGATGCGGGTGTCAATGTTCTGGATCTGGGCATGACCGGCACGGAAGAAGTTTATTTTGGCGCCTTCCATCTGGATGTTCAAGGTGGTATTGAAATCACGGCCAGCCATAATCCGATGGACTATAATGGCATGAAACTGGTACGTGAAAATGCCCGTCCAATCAGTGCCGATACTGGTCTTAAAGAGATTCAGGCTTTAGCAGAATCAGATGAATTTATTGACGTCAGTAATAAAGGCCGTACTGAGAAATACAATATTCTGCCTGAATTTGTAAATCATCTGATGAGCTATATTGATCCGGCAAAAATCCGTCCGATGAAACTGGTGATGAATGCCGGGAATGGAGCAGCAGGCCATGTGATTGATGCGATTGAGCAAAAGTTTCAACAACTCAATATTCCGGTCGAATTTATCAAAATTCATCATGAAGCTGACGGCAATTTCCCGAATGGGATTCCCAATCCGATTTTAACTGAAAACCGTGACAGCACCCGTGATGCGGTCATTCAGCATGGCGCAGATATGGGCATTGCCTGGGATGGTGACTTTGACCGCTGCTTCCTGTTCGATGAAAAAGGCCAGTTTATTGAAGGCTATTATATTGTCGGCCTTCTGGCTCAAGCCTTCTTGCTAAAGCAATCTGGCGAAAAAATTGTACATGATCCACGTCTGGTCTGGAATACACTGGATATTGTAGAGCAATACCAAGGGATCACGGTTCAGTCCAAGTCAGGTCACGCCTTTATTAAAGATGTGATGCGTGAGCATAATGCGGCCTATGGCGGTGAAATGAGTGCCCATCATTATTTCCGTGACTTTGCCTATTGCGATAGCGGCATGATTCCATGGTTACTGGCTATTGCCGTATTATCAGAAACACAGCAATCTTTATCTTCTCTGGTGGAGGAGATGATCGCCAAGTTCCCATGCAGTGGTGAAATCAACTTTAAAGTCGCCGATACCCAAGCGACCATCCAAAAACTTTTCGATCATTATGCCGATCAGCAGCCGGAGATCGATCAGACCGATGGGGTCAGCCTTAATTTTGGTGCATGGCGTTTTAATGTGCGGGCATCGAATACTGAACCGCTATTGCGTCTGAATATTGAAAGCCGTCGTGATCATAATCCACGACCAATGCAGAATTATGTCGATGAGTTAACTCAGCTGATTCAGAGTTAATCTTCACGCATACAGTACAATAAAATGGGAGCTGTTCATCAAAAGCTCCCATTTTTATTTATATCGCTATAAAGATTTTAGCGATAACCATTCGGATTCTGCTTCTGCCAGTTCCAGCTGTCAGCGAGCATATCCTCTAAACCATACTGAGGTTGCCAGCCCAACTCTTGGACTGCACGGGTATTGTCTGCAAAACAGGTGGCCACATCGCCTTCACGACGAGGGGCTAATTCAAATGCAATCGCCACACCATTCACTTGCTCAAACGTATCTTTAACTTGTAGCACTGAAATGCCATTGCCAGTACCAATATTCCAGGCCCGACACCCTTGTGCAGTTAAACGATTATTGAGGGCACATAAATGTGCATTGGCCAAGTCGACTACGTGTATATAATCCCGTACACCCGTGCCATCGACAGTGTCATAATCATGACCAAAGATCGACAGTTTTTCACGTCGCCCTACTGCCACCTGAGTTACATAAGGCATTAAATTATTCGGAATACCTTGTGGATCTTCGCCAATCTGGCCACTTTTATGCGCGCCGACCGGATTAAAATAACGTAATAAGGCAATCGACCAACGTTCATCCGCCACAGACAACTTTTCCAAGAGCTGCTCAACAATCAGTTTGGTATAGCCATAGTTATTGGTCGGCATTCCGGTAGGCATCTCTTCATTTAAAGGTGAAGGATTATTTTCGCCATAGACCGTGGCTGAGGAACTAAACACCAGTCTAAAAACCTGTGCGCGCTGCATGGCCTGTACCAGACTGATTGAACCGGCAATATTATTGTCAAAATAAGCCAATGGAATCTGCTGACTTTCTCCGACGGCTTTCAGACCGGCAAAATGAATCACTGCATCAATCGAGTGTTGCTGAAATACCTGATCTAATAATTGAGCATCACGGATATCACCTTGTATAAATGTCAGGCTTTTTTGGGTCAACTGTTGCACCCGATTTAAAGACTCAGCAGCACTATTGCAGAGATTATCTAAAACGATGACCTCATGGCCGGCATTTAATAACTCAACACAAGTATGCGAACCAATATAGCCTGCCCCGCCCGTTACCAGAATTTTAGCCATGCTGCTTCCCTAATAAAATGTTAATTAAACCTTGAGTTGAACCATCCAGACCACCTAGCTCAGACTGTTCACCATTCAAAATAGGCAGCAACTGGTTGGCAATTTCCTTGCCTTTTTCCACGCCCCACTGGTCAAATGGGTTGATATTCCACAGCACCGATTGCACAAAAACTTTATGTTCATATAGAGCAATCAGCATACCCAGACTATAAGGATTCAGCTCTTGCATCAACAGCGTACTGCTCGGTTGGTTGCCTTCATACTGCTTATAAGCCGGCAAGCTCGCCAATTCGTTTTGATCCAGCGCTTCATTACCAAAGGCCAGTAAACGCGATTGCGCCAGACAATTCGACAATGCCAAATGATGCTGTTCAATTAATGCCTCAGCACTATCGGCATAGGTATATTGCTGACTGTTATAGCGCTTGACTGGCGCAATAAAGTCACAGCTAACCGACTGTGTGCCTTGATGTAGGAGTTGGTAGAAGGCATGTTGCGCATTCGGACCGACCTCTCCCCAAATAATCGGACAGGTATCCAGCTGCACTTTTTCACCATTGCGCTGGATCGACTTGCCATTCGATTCCATTTCCAGCTGCTGCAAGTAGGAAGCAAAATATTTTAGCCGCCCATCATAAGGCAGGATGGCATGGGTCTGAATATCCAGGAAATTGTTATTCCAGGCCCCCAATAGTCCCATCAACACCGGAATATTCTGTTCAAAAGGCTGATACTGAAAATGCTGATCAACCGCATAAGCACCTGCCAGCAGCTGCTTAAAACTTTCAATTCCGATACTCAAGGCAATTGGCAATCCGATACAGGACCAAAGCGAATAACGTCCTCCGACCCAATCCCACAACAACAGCTGATTTTCTGGAGCAATCCCCCAAGTGGTCATTTTCTCCGGTTTGGTCGATACCCCGATAAAATGATGCTTGAGAATATAAGGATGCTGACCCAAGGCCTTTTCTAACCACAAGCGTACTGTCTGGGCATTGGTCAGAGTATCAATCGTGCCAAATGATTTGGACGAAATAATAAATAGCGTGGTTTCCGGACGCAGTTGATGCAACAACTCGGACAGCTGACTGCCATCCATGGTCGAGACAAAATGCACGTTGAGTGGCTGGGCAGACTGATATTTAAAATCAGATAAGGCATGGGTGACCATTAGAGGGCCAAGATCTGAACCACCGACCCCAATATTGACCACATCCTGAATCACTTCCCCGGTGGCACCACGACGCTGCCCGGCATGGATTTGCTCGACCAAGGCATACATGCGCTCAAGTTGAGCATGCACATCAGCGGCCAGATCCGCATGCTGCTGATCCTGTGCTGGCAAGCGTAATGCCCAATGCATGGCAGCACGTTGCTCGGTATAATTAATATCCTGATTTGAAAATAAAGACCCAATCCAGGATCTTAGGTTTTGTGCATCTGCCCATTCAATCAGGTCCTCCATCACCGTGTTATCAATTCTGTGTTTACTATAATCGAAGACCAGCTGTTCAAACTGAATTGAATATTTGTTAAAACGCTGGGGGTCTGCGGCAAACAGTTCTCGTAGATGCACCGCATCAAGTTGTTCTTTGCTCGAGGCGAGTTTTTGACACACAGTTTCAGTATTTAGATCTGGTTTAAGCTGACTTAACATTAACGTCCCACCCCAATATAATTAAAACCACGCGCCTTGATATAGGCCGGATCATACAGATTACGCCCATCCAAAATCAGGGGATGCTGCATCAGTTTAATGAGGTGTGGATAATCTGGACTACCATACTGCTTCCAGGCAGTCATCAAACATAAGGCATCCGCACCTTCGACGGCCTGATATTGATCTTCACACAGGATTAGATCCTGCCGTATCCCATAGACTTTTTTAATATTGGCCAATGCTTGCGGATCATGCAGTTTGACCGTCACCCCTTGCGCCCATAATGCAGTGAGCATGGCATGCACTGGAGATTGCTGGATGCTCGGGGTATTTTCTTTAAAGGCTGCGCCCCAAATCGCCACCACTTTTCCCTGTAAATCGCCACGGAAATAATTCCATAGTTTGCGGAACAGTAATTCTTTTTGTTGTTCGTTAATCTCCCAGACCTGTTCCAGCAACTGGTTTTTCACCCCTGAATCTGCTACTGCATGCGTCAAGGTGCGGATATCATGCGAGAAGTTCTCTCCACCAAAACCGACGCCCGGAAACAGATAAGCCGAACCAATCCGGTTATCCGCCGCCATGCCTTGGCGCACCTGTTCAATATCGATGCCGAGTTTTTCTGCCACGCTGGCCAGATCATTCATATAACTGATCCTGGTGGCCAGCATGCCGGAAATACTGAGTTTGGTAAATTCGGCATCCAGTACCGGCATAAACAGATACTGCTGCGCACGCGGAAATAAGGGGCGTAACAGCTCTCTGATTTTAGCCTGTGCATCTGCATGATCACAGCCCACGATCAGCTGCGTGGCCTGAACAAAACTACGCAGGGCATTACCTTCCTGAATAATATCGGGCAGATAAATCCAGTCATCATTCGGCAGCAGTTGCTGGAAGCGTTGGGTGCCATGCAAGCCAAAGGTCGAAGCATTAATCATCAGCTTCGGATGAGCAAAACAGGCATGCCGAATGGTATCCAGCATCTGAAATGCCTGCTGCTCTTCGGTGGCATTAAAACTAAAGAAAAAAACATCCTGATTAAAATCTAGATGCTGAAAATCACAACAGTTTAAAAAACCGGATTTTTCCTGTTTGTGCAGCAATGACTGCAAGGATTCATCCTGAAAATAAGTCCGGGCCGGCTCATCTGCACTGAAGCTGTTACACCACACCACCTGATGACCACATTCAGACAAAAGGGCCGAAATGACCCCAGAAAATAAGGTTTTCCCCAGTACTGCGACTTTCATAGTATTCCTTTGTTATTATTTTTTATTATAAAGCGAGTTCTTGGATCAACGCTTTAAACTCGTGACCAAGCTTGGGATGATCAACCCCATAATGTAATACAGCTTTAAGATAGCCAAGTTTGTTGCCACAGTCAAAAGTTTGACCTTTCATGCGATAAGCTTCCACCGCTTCAGTCTGCTGTAACATGGCAATCGCATCGGTGAGCTGAATTTCATTGCCCGCCCCGCGTGGTGTCTGTTCCAGAAGCTGCATGATTTTTGCCGGCAGGACATAACGCCCGACCACAGACAGATTCGATGGTGCGGTGCCGACTGCTGGTTTCTCGACAATCCCTTGCATGACAATACTTTCGCCTTCGGCCGGAGATGCGGCCACATCGACAATACCATACTGATCCACCAGATGTTCAGGTACCGCTTCAACCATGATTTGTGCTGCTTGAGACGCGTCATAGCGTTGAATCATGCGAGACAAATCATTTTCCGGATCCTGATCCTTGACCAGCACATCTGGCAATAATACCGCAAAATCTTCATCGCCAATCACGGCTTTGGCACACAGTACCGCATGACCCAAGCCCAAAGGCTGCGGTTGACGTACGCTAATAATACTGACACCTGCCGGTAAAATTTCAGTAATTTCTTTGAGTAAATCGGTTTTGTTTTTTTGCGCAAGCGTGGTTTCCAGCTCAAAATTACGATCAAAGTAATTTTCAATCGATGCCTTGGAAGAATGAGTCACCAAAATAATTTGTTCAATCCCGGCGGCTACCGCTTCACGGACCACATATTCAATCGCCGGACGATCGACCACCGTGACCATTTCTTTGGGAATCGATTTGCTGGCCGGTAAAAAACGCGTACCGAGGCCGGCCACTGGAAGAATTGCTTTCTTAATCATATCTATAAATAACCTAGTTCACTTGAATTTCGTTACCACGGACATAACCATCGACATAGTATTCCAGCTGAGCCAATGCCCATTCAATATCGGATTGGGTCGCTGAAAGTTCATGCATCCGGTTAAATACCTCCAGGATTTCTGCCAATGGATAATGCTTCTCGACTGATCTCAAAATACGCTTATGCGAGGTAATTTCTGTATTTTCTTCATCAATCAGCAGTTCTTCATACAGCTTTTCACCCGGACGTAAGCCGGTATATTGAATTTCAATATCGCCATTTGGATTTTTTTCTTCACGGACTTTAAGTCCACTGAGTGAAATCATTTGTCGTGCCAGATCCTGAATCCGTACCGGTTCACCCATATCCAGCAAGAACACATCTCCACCGGTACCGAGGGCACCAGCCTGAATCACCAGCTGCGAGGCTTCCGGAATGGTCATAAAGAAACGGGTCACTTCGGGATCGGTTACCGTGATTGGCCCACCCTTGGCAATCTGCTGTTTAAACAGCGGTACCACCGAGCCCGAAGAACCCAGTACATTACCAAAGCGTACAATACTGATCTGGGTCTGATCTTGCGCTTCTGCCATGGCCTGACAATAAAGCTCTGCCATCCGCTTGGTCGCACCCATCACGTTGGTCGGACGTACCGCTTTATCGGTTGAAATCAGTACAAAGGTTTCGACGCCTTTTTTCACCGCAGCATTGACGCTAAATGCCGTTCCCACCGCGTTATTTTTCAGGCCTGCTAATGGGTTACACTCCACCAGAGGTACATGTTTATAAGCCGCTGCATGATAAACTGTTTGGATCTCATATTGTTCAATCACCCGCTCCAGCTTGCGTTCATCCAGTACTGAGCCCAGGATTGGAATAATTTCACATGATGCTGTGAGACGTAATTCTTTATCAATACTATATAAAGCAAATTCTGTCAGTTCATAAATAATAATTTTGGCCGGCTGGTTTTTAATAATCTGGCGACAAAGCTCAGAACCAATTGAGCCACCTGCACCAGTCACCATCACCACTTTATCTTGAATATTTTTAGCTAAAAGTTCTGCCACCGGAGGTACCGGATCGCGGCCCAAGAGGTCAATAATATCCACTTCCTGAATATCGGAAATTCGAATTTCACCATCGACCAGTTTAGTCAGGCCGGGAATCTCGGTAATTTTAAGATGCGCCGGTTCTAAAGATTTAACGATTTCACTTTTACGTATCCGCCCGACTGAGGGCAGTGCAATCAAAATTTCACTAATCTTTAATTTAGGGAGATATTTCAAGGCAATATCTGGTAAATAAACTTGAATACCCCCAATATTTTGGCCATTTAAAGACGGATTATCGTCAATAAATATAATCGGTAGATGCTCATTAGAGCGATTTAAGGTGGCTGCCACCTGCTGCCCTGCATTCCCAGCGCCGTAAATCGCGATCCGTTTTTTAGGCACTCCGGCCTGTAAATAAGAACGCACGATAAAACGGATAAAACCTCGGCTAAACCAGACCCAGGCAAACATCATAAAGCCAAACATCAACGGGATGGATGTCGGAATAAAGGCATGGGTGCTATAAGCCAATAAATACAGGCCAATCACGGATAAGATCGTTGCCAAACCCAGTTTAACAATAAAAAATTCATTAAAAGTCCGTACAATAAAACGGTATACGCCACAAATAAACAGCATAAAGACTGCTATCGTACTGACCCAAATCGAGCCAAAAGGAATGTTCGGCACAACCTCTGCACCGAGGTCAAACTGGCGGATGGCATAACACAGCCAGATTAGAACAGGGAAAATACAAAAGTCTAAAATGACTAAAAATGCGAGTTTTGCTGAACGTGGAGATTCGACTAAAGGCAGGATGATGGACTTCACGTGATATGTCTTCTCAATAGTACTTATAAGTTTCAATCCAATTTAGGTATTAGAATGACTAAATTGAAACTTGGGTAAATTTATCAAATGCACCTGTTGGTGCATTCTACGTGATTGAATCATGATTAGATTATATGCGACTAATGATCTGCTGGATGGCAGATTCAGTTGTTTGAATATTATTTTCTGTTAATGTCGGATGGACCAAGAACATCAAACTGGTTTCACCGAGTTTTTGCGCATTTTGCAAACGCTGTGCCGGTCGCCATGCTGTACCATCAAAAGCATGCTCCAAATATACCTCGGAACAAGATCCACTAAAACATGGCACACCCAAGGCATTCATCTCTGCCATAATCCGGTCACGTGACCAGCCTTCAGGCAACCGATCTGTATTGACCTGCACATAACATTTATATGCGGCATGGACATACTCATCGGATGGACGATGGACGCTAAAATATGGACTGTCTGCAAATGCAGCATAAATTTTTTCCATATTGGCCATGCGTTTTGCAGTCCATTCCGGCATCATTTTGAGCTGAATACGTCCAATCACTGCCTGCATTTCCATCATGCGCCAGTTGGTCCCAAATGAATCATGCAACCAGCGGAATCCCGGTGGATGCTGCTTGTTATAGATGCTGTCAAAGTTCTTGCCATGGTCTTTATAAGACCACATTTTTTTCCACAGGGTTTCGTCATTGGTGGTGACCATACCGCCTTCACCGCCTGTAGTCATAATCTTGTCCTGACAGAAGGACCAAGCCGCAACATGACCGATTGAGCCGGCAGATTTACCTTTATATTTTGCTCCGTGCGCCTGTGCACAGTCTTCGATCACATACAGGCCTTTATCGGAAGCCAGCTGCATGATCGGGTCCATGTCGCACATCCAGCCTGCCAGATGCACACAGATAATGGCCTTGGTATTGGGTGTGATGACCGCTTCAATGGTACGGCGGGAGATATTTTGGGAGTCTAGTTCGACATCGGCGAAGATCGGATTTGCCCCAGCTGTTACAATGGAGCTGGCAGAGGCCAGAAAGGTACGTGAGGTAACAATCACATCATCCCCTGCGCCAATACCTAATGCCTTGAGTGCGACATCAAGTGCTACTGTTCCATTGGCCAATGCCACTGCATATTGGGTTTCTGCAAACTGGGCAAATTCTTTTTCAAACTCTCGGCATTCTTGACCGGTCCAGTAGTTGACTTTATTCGACAATAAAACCTGGGAAACCGCATCCGCTTCTTCCTGAGTAAAACTTGGCCATGGTTCAAATGCAGTGTTTAACATGTTAATTCTCAAAAAGGTTTGAAGGGAATACTATTCACTATCAATATATTCGTGAAATTTATAAGATAATAGAAAATACAAGTTTCACAAAACTATTGCTTCAATCTATAAATTTTAAGTAACTAGATAATATTTAAAACACCTAATTAGCTTTTTAAAAAAGTAAAATTAAATATTACTATAAGACATATAGGTAACTAGATTTTTAAATATATGGCGTTGCAGCATGAGATATAAAGTATATTTATTACTTTTATATCTCTAAAAGTCTACAATATAATTTTAAAGTTCTGAAAGCTTTTTAATAACAACATCATCATACATCATCATTAAAATATCATCTTCATAATTACCAATAGACTCTAAATTTTTTTCACTATTAATATTATTTAAGATCAATTTATAAAAATCTACACCTGCTCCAAAAGCATGTAAATAGGCACCACCAAATCTTGGATTTATTTCAGATAGATAATATTTTCCATTCTTATAAAAAAAATCCATATCAAGAGGACCATAAAATTTGAAATTTGAAAGAATATTTTTGACTAACTCAAATAGTGCATGATCTTTAAATGAAATAGTTTTACTCGCACCTCCAATTTTTGTTTCTAACTTTTTTTTCGAAAATATAGAGACTACTTCATGGGATAAACAATCAACATAAACATCAGTATCTATATCATCACCATCCATATATTCTTGAATTATATAATCATGCTTACGCTCTAAAAATTTAGATTTTAACGTTATTAAATCTTCTATTCTTTCAGCACCAACGCTTGCACTACCAGTTTTGGGTTTAATAAAAACAGGAAAATTAATTTCATTTAATTTTAAATCTTTCTCAAACAGATCAATACAGTCATAAGTTGAAACAGTATTAATACCATTTGACTTTAGATATTTATACATTTCAAATTTATCAAAACATAATGTTGCTGTTTTATAATCTGGAACTAATGGTAAAATATTATGATCAGTAAATACATCTCTATTACGAGATATTATCTCTATTTCAGGATCAATTAAAGTTGTAATTGCTTTAATATTCTCACGCTTACAAATATCAAGCAAAAAATCTATATATCCTGGAGAGTCAATTCTTGGAGCAATAATTTTTTTATCTGCAAAGTGTAGAGCAGGTGCATATTCAGAGTTATCTGTAGCATAAATATTAACATGAGGATATTTCGATTTAAAATTTCTTAGAAGTGTTGCTCTTCTACCAACACTACAAAATAAAATATTCATTCTTCACCATCCAAACAAAAATCTTCTTTACGGCCCCATAACTGTGCAAAAGGCTCAGTTAGCATCTCATTTTTAAAATCTACAAGAGAATCAATATATGTATATTTTTGTATATAACCTAATTCTTTCTCTGTTTTAGATATATCAAGCTTGGCAAGCAAAGAGTTACTTTTTTCAGGCTTATAAACTTTATTTGATTTTTTATTAGCAGGCGAAAAAACTTGGATTATTCCATCAATTTGCTCTTCTAGTGAAACAGCTCTACCTCCTACATTATACATCCCACCAGGACCATCTGATTGAATACATTTTTCTACAATTTGAGTAAAATCTTTAATATAAACCATTTCTTTAGAGCGAGAAGGATCTCCCCATACTTCAATATCCAAAGATTTAGAGGCACGGTCCATTAGCATACGATATGGCATCATTTGCTTTTTGAAGTTTGAATAATGATATGCATTTGGGTGATAGTGATAAATAGTAAAAAATCGCAAATGAAATCTTAAAAAATTATATGTAGCAGAATAGTGATCAATTAGATCTACAGCAGCATTCTTTGCAATTGTATAAACAGAATGATCACCAGTTAATGGAAATTTTTTTGGGTCATCCGCATATATCATCTCACTTGTGTTATGTTTATCATATTGGTCAAAAGGCGTCTGAGGAAATACAAATTTTTTACCACCTTCTTTAACCATATAA
This sequence comes from Acinetobacter sp. YH12208, assembly GCF_013418055.1. Classification (NCBI taxonomy): domain Bacteria; kingdom Pseudomonadati; phylum Pseudomonadota; class Gammaproteobacteria; order Moraxellales; family Moraxellaceae; genus Acinetobacter; species Acinetobacter sp. YH12208. The sequence goes on along the minus strand of NZ_VPCT01000009.1, from coordinate 45,695 downwards.
TCTAATACATTCAATGTTCCCAAAGTAATACTTGAAATCAATTTATCAGGTTCGTAAGAGTATCGTGACGGTAGCTCACCGGCTAAATGTATAACAGCATAAATATCATGAGGTAAAATAGAAAAATTATCTTTACTCGTAATGTCTACAGAAAAATATTCAATCCCTTTAGATTTAAAAAAACCGTTATCAGATTTTCTATAGCCTACCGCATAAACATCATAACCTAATGTTTTAAGATGAACAGTAGTATATGCCCCTAAATTCCCCGTTGCACCGAATACTACAACTTTTTTACTCATATAAATTTCCTACAAAGAGCTTTTAGTATCGTAAATATTATAAAAATCTTTTGCTGACCAATTATCTCTTATTAAAGTATATTGACTTTCATCTAAAAGATAAATTTTTGGAAAAAATCTAATAAACAAAGGTGATAAGGCCATTGTATAAGCTCCTACGGATTTAAATACAATTTTATCACCTACACTTAGTAAATGACTATTCTCGATTGTGAATAACTTGTCGTACTCTAGACATGTACATCCACATATTTTCTGCAAGCTAACAACATCAGATTTTTTTTTAGTTTCATGAAGCAACTCGTAAAAATATGTCGACTTTTTAAAAAATGGATCTACATCATTGCGTGACCCATCAGTAGTTATCACATAAAAATCTCTATTTTTTTTGACATCAATCACTGAAGTAATAAAATCGAAACAAGATGCAACAATCGCATTCCCAGGCTCTACAATAATTACAGTCTTATCAAGATCAAAATACCTACTTAAAGAATTAGCAATTTCGCTAAAATACTCATCAAAAGTTGGTTTGGAATTCATTATTCCATAATAGCCACCACCGATGTCAATATAACTCAAGTTTAAATCAAATTTATTAGATATTAGCCCTATAAATTCACAGATTTTTTTATAACAATTTATAGATCTCGTCAATGTAGTACGATGAGCATGCAACCCGTCAATTTTAATATTACCTATTTTACTAATTTCATCTATTGCTTTTTCTAGCTCGCCGGTATAATAAGAAAATCCAAATCTACTATAATCTTCATCTTCTTTAGAATCTTCAGGAGAGATTTCTTTCAAATCTATATTTATGCGAATGCCAACATTGAAAGTCCTATTTTTAGGTAATAATTTTAACCACTCGATTTCACGATAAGTTTCGATGTTTAAAATTGAACCACCTATCAAAGCCTCTAAAAAAGTATCTTTACATTTCAAAGGGCCATTGTAAACAATCTTATTTGTCTTAAATCCTACCAGTTTGGCTAACTCATATTCATCACTTGAAACAACTTCAGCATATCCCTCAGCCTCTTTAATTTCTTTGAGAATATATGGTAATGAATTCGTCTTCAAAGAGTAGCTTAAGATGTTTTTATTAAAATTTTTATTTAAACTATCTATTATTTTTTTTATACTATTTCTTAAACTCTCTTTGTCTAATATATATGCTGGTGTTAATAAATTTTCCATATTTAATCCTTAAAGTCTTCAGGAGTTACAGCCAATTCTACATCTGCAATATCTTTACGCATTAACACAATTTTTGCCGTTTTTAACATAATCCTTATATCATTAAAAAAAGATATATTATCAACATACCAAATATCTAATTCGAATTTTTCTTTCCAAGTCACATTATTACGACCACTTACTTGAGCCCAGCCAGTAATGCCAGGCTTTACTTTGTGACGCCTTCTCTGCCTATCAGTATACAGTGGTAAATACTGTTCTAGTAAAGGTCTTGGCCCTACTATTGACATATCCCCTTTTAAAATATTTAACAATTGGGGCATTTCATCAAGTGAGGTTTTTCTCAAGAAATTGCCAAATGGTGTAATTCTTTGCCCCATAGGTAGCAGATTACCATTTTCATCTTTTTTATCATTCATAGTTTTAAATTTAATTATTTTAAATATTTTTTCATTTTTTCCAGGTCTTGGTTGTAAAAAGAAAGCAGAACCTTTATTCAAGCATATTAAAATAGCCGTTAAAGTTAAAAAAATTGGACTTAACAAAACTATTCCAATTAGTGCAATAGAAAAATCAAAAACTCTTTTCAAAAAAAAATTATACATTTTTATTAAACCTTATTTAATGAAGTATTTAGAATTTCCTCTAAAGCTCTAAATAAATTATCTCGCGAAAACTCATTGAGTGCTAATTTTCTAGCATTATCACAAGCCTGTTTATATATATTTTCATCATGTAAAAAAAATTCCAACTCATTTACAGTTTCAGCTACACTTTTTTTCCAAGACACAATGCCACACTTATTCTCTTCTAAGATATCTTTTTGCCAACCACCATAATTAATCAAAATAGGTTTTCCTGCAGCAAGCGCATCAAAAAACTTATTTGCAGAATTAGCTTGAATTGCAGGCAAGTCCATTGCAAAACTTGAAGCCATACTTGCATATTTTAAGTAATAAGGTATTTCATTTTTAGGAACTTGCTTACGAATAAAAAGCTGCTTATCTAAAACATTTTCATTTAATGCTTTATTATAAACCTTATCATATTCAAATCCATCTCCAATTAATAAAATTTTAATATCTGAATTACGTTTTTTTAACTCTTTAGCTAATTCAATAGTTATACCTACATCATTTACAAGACCAAAAGTCCCTGTATAAATAATGATTTTCCCTTGAGGTAACCAAGAGTTATCTAGTAAAAATTGTTCAAATTTTTCACTCTTAACCTCGAATAAAGAGTTATCACAACTATTTGGAATCACCGAAACTTTACTATCTGGATATCCAGTAGATACTACACCTTCTTTCATACCAGGAGATAGGGCAACTACATGGGCAGAGTTTTTATAAGCCCATTTTTCTAATTTTTTTGCTAGAAATATGTGATGTGGTTTTTTTAAAATACCCATAGCAATAGGTACTTCTGGCCATAAATCACGTACCTCAAAAACCATTGGAATCTTTTGTTTACGTGCACCTAATATTGCAGGTATAGCAATAGTTAGAGGAGTGCTAGTAGCAAAAATAATATCAGCAGAAATGGCACTTACTTTTCTCGTTGCAGCATATGCAAACCGAAAAAAAGCTTGTATACGCTGTTTAAAAGACATTTTATTATTATAGGGATTTGGAAACCAGTGAACCTTGATTCCATCTATATCTTCTATAAACCACTCTTTTTTATCTGTATCTTTAACCCATGATGTCACCATATGCACTTCATGACCCGATGCAACTAAGCGTTTTGCCATCTCATACGAACGTGTTCCACCTGACATATTGGGTGTATTAAAATATTGATGCAAATAGATAATCTTCATTAGTAATCCAAAATAATATCAAGTTCTTGTTTAGAAATTTTTTGAACATTAAACTTTTTTAATAAAATATTTCGATTTGACTCTTTAGATACAAATAAATTTTCATTTAAAATAATATCTTTAAACATTAATTCTGGATTTTCATTATTAATAAAATAAGCTTGCATATAATCTCCCAACATTTCATAACAAATAGGGATATCTGAAGTAATTATTGGCATACCATAAGTAGCCAATTCACACATCATGACCCCCTGAGAATCCAGTCTAGTAGGCATTAAGGCAACCTTAGCCTCATTTAACTTTTCAAGCAACTGATTTGGCTTATAAAACCTATCATCCCAATCAATATTATCTAATTTAAGATTATGTTTAAAAAAGTCACCCTTACCAATTATTTTAAATTTAAATTCAGGATATTTTTTAGCTAACTTATAAACCACATCAATACAATACTTCGAGCCATTTAATGGTCTTATAGTAATAAAATCGTATTTTTTTTTACTTTCCTTATCATATGTATTTATTAAAAAACTCTCATTAATAGGGTTATGAATGATAAAAGTTTTAGCCAAGCTATTAAGTTTTAAATTTTTTAATGCCTCATCTTTCATCCAGTTACTAACAAATATAAACTTAAAATCATTACTGCTAATAAAAAATTTTGAAATTATCTTAAGCTTAAAATAATCATATATTTTTCTTAAAAACATATTTTTTTCTTTATCCCAACTATAAGGTTTAGGATAGTAATTATTTACATTTAGGACTTCATGACCATGAATAAAAAAAGTCACATTTTTAATTTGATTTATTTTTAAAAACCTAGCATGATTTTTCAAATTCGGCGCATGCGAAACAAAGGAGTCAAATTTATGAAGACCTATTTCTTTAATTTCTTTCTCAGAATAAACCTGAATACCATCCCATACATATGATTTTTTGGCTTTAAATGAAAGTATTGAAATTTCAAGATCAACACTCTCATTTAAATAAAGCTTATTTCTAGTATGTACATACGCCATAGGATAGGCATTAATTTCACTAGGATAATCTTCAACAATTACTAGAATATGCTTATACATTCTTTCTTACACCTTTAAACTTGATAAAATATAAAAAATAACCGGTTAAAAAAAATAAAGGAATCACTGCTTTATTTGAAGAAAAACTATCTTGCAAGAATCCAGAAAGCAATAAATAAAATAAATATAATTTCATTGAAATTAAGTATTTATTTTGTTTATTTTTTAAGAAAAAAATACTAATTAAAAATAATACGAAAACAATTAGATAAAAAAGCCCCCCTTCTAAAAGAAGCTTAAGATAATAATTATGCATTTCATTTGTATTTTTATTAAAATTACTTAAAGCACCCAAACCATGCCCGATAAAAATATTTTCATTTATTATCCCAATTGGTTCAGCCCATATATCCCCCCCCCTAGCCTCATATGAAGCTAAAGCTCCTTCTAAAGTGAATCTATTATTATCACTTTTAGAAATAGAAATTTGAAGAATACTAAACAACCATATAATAGTAATTATAGAAAAACTTATAATTAAATATTTATAAAATATATTAGTCTTGACATATATAAATATGATAAGTCCCAATAAAATACCTAATAGACTTACCCTAGACTGTGTTAAATATATTGCATAAACTAAAAAAAATACAAATAAAAATCCTAAAATTTTAAATATTAAACTTTCTTTTTCATAAGAAAAGCTTAGACTTATAAAGAAAAATAAAGCTAGTAAAGAACCAACTTGAAATGCTGCTGCCTCTCCAATTAATGCTAAACCATATGAAAAAGCTTTATCTGCACCTAAAAGAGATCCAAGATTTCCTGAAAAAATCTGATATAACATCCAAAGAAAATTAAGACCTAAACATATATATAATATTGTTTTTATAGCACTATTGTTAAATGAATCAAATTTCCCACTATAATACCCTAAACAAATAAATGAAAAAAATAAAAAATATTTAGAAAAATATATCCAATTAAAAAACTGAATATCATAATATAAAATGTCACTATACAAACTTAAAAAAAAGCTAAATATTAAAAAAATAAAATAGATAATACAGGGTATAATTTTCCTATCAAAGCAGAATAATATAAAATATGGTAATACAAAAAAAGCATATACTGCCGTAACAATTTCTTCTAATCGTATACCCCCTACAAATCTAGGTAGTATAAAAAAAGAAAATATGACAATAAATAGAAAAAAATTGTGGCTTTTTTTTATATCTAATCGACCAGTCATATTAAACCTACTAACATAACTATTACAGGTGAAATAATTGCCACTCCTAAAAAACGACCTAACAAAAGTGAATATACATCAAATTCAGCATTTACTGATTTTTGATCTATTGATCTTGATATCCGAGGTTCTATATATAAAGTTAATACTAAAGTAGCAAAAGCATTAACCACTCCCGAAAGTTGACTAATTGTTGACCTAAACTCGTAAAAAGCTAAGGCAAAATAAAAAGATAAAAAAACTGCAATACTGTAGGAGCAAAAAATTAAAGCTGAAAAAATTACCATTTTTTTATTAATTATACCTTTTACCTTATATTTAGGTATATCCCTCATATATAAAGTATTGTAGATACTCTTTAATATTGATTTAAGATAACCAGTATTTTGACTATACTCATCAATAACACTAATAAAAAAAAATATAATTTTTTCTCTCAAAATATATGCCATTAAATAGCTTACTGTAGCAAATACAAGTGAAAAAATAACCATAATCAAGTATGTATTTTTATCAATTCTACTATCTACGATAAAACCTAAAATTGGCATTAAAAAAATAAAAAAGAATCTTGTTCCAACAAATGCAGTTTGTTGTAAAGAGTAAGAAATCAATCGATTATCCGTTCTTATACCTGCAATTCTTGAGTAAAAACTAAGAAACTCAATAAAATGAATACTAGAAAAAAGGAAAATCACTAATACTATTAAATATAAATTCATTACATATAATTTCTTCAGTAGTACATATTTGGAAAAAAATTAATTTGTGCTTAAATCACCAATTAATATATTTATAATCTTTTTAGCTGCTTTTCCATCCCCATATGGGTTGTGTGCCATTGCCATTACTTGATATAAAGCTGGATTTTCTAAAAGCTCGATAACTGACTGTTGTATTAGTTGTGCATTAGTTCCAACTAGTTTAACAGTACCTGCTTCCACTGCTTCTGGACGCTCTGTGGTATCTCGCATCACTAATACCGGCTTACCTAATGAAGGCGCTTCTTCTTGAATACCCCCAGAATCAGTTAAAATTAAATAACTGCGGTTCATTAAGTACACAAAAGGCAAATAATCCTGAGGCGCAATCAAATGAACATTAGAAATATCAGAGAGCAATTCGTTGACAGGTTTTTGTACATTCGGATTTAAATGAACAGGATATACGATTTGAACCTCAGGATACTGCTTGGCAATATTAGCTAAAGCTGAACAAATATTTAAAAAACCTTGACCAAAGTTCTCACGACGATGTCCTGTTACTAAAATCAGTTTTTTGTTTGGATCTAAAAAATCAAATTGCTGTTCAAATTGTTTAATAATAGCTCGATCTGTTTCTACCTTATTTTTCACTGTTAACAAGGCATCAATTACTGTATTGCCTGTGATAGTAATACTTTTAGGGTTTATATTTTCTCTAATTAAATTATTATAAGATGACTGAGTTGGTGCAAAATGATATGTAGTTAAGGCTCCGGTTAATCTACGATTAGCCTCTTCCGGCCACGGGGAGTAAATGTCGCCTGTACGTAAACCAGCCTCTACATGCCCCACAGGAATTTTATGATAATATGCGGCTAAAGAGGCGGCAAAAGTTGTTGCAGTATCACCATGTACTAATACAATATCTGGCTTCCATTCAGCGAAAACTTTTTCTAAACCTTTTAATACACCAGAGGTGATATCAGATAAGGTTTGTCCTTCTTTCATTAAATTTAAATCAAAATCAGGGACAAGACTAAAAAGATCAAGCACTTGATCTAACATTTGTCTATGTTGCCCCGTAACACAGACTTTTGTTTCAAAACAACTAGCTCTTTTTTTTAGCTCTAAAGCTAATGGTGCCATCTTAATAGCTTCTGGTCTCGTACCAAATACTAACAATACTTTCTTTTTCACAGTATTATCCTATAATCGAATTGAGCTATCTTGTTTATTTAATGCATATTTTAAATCATATAAGACATGTAAAGGCTTGCCTAAAGTATGTATTTCTCTAGCCGTCATTTGTTTAAACTGCTCATGAGCTACAGCTAGAATAATTCCATCATAATTATTTTGAATTAATTCTTTTATAGGCCTTAAACCATATTCTAATTCTGCTTCTGAAGGATTAACCCAAGGATCATAGATATCTATATCAAGCTCATATTCTTTTAAAGCTTTAACCATATCTACAATTTTAGTATTACGTATATCTGGACAGTTCTCTTTAAAACTTAATCCCATCACCAAAATTTTTGAGCCAACTACTTGAATGCGTTTTTTTACCATTTCTTTAATTAATTGTGTCGCAACATATTCCCCCATTCGATCATTTAAACGACGTGCCGCAAGTATAATTTCAGGATGTAAACCCAATGATTGAGCCTTATGCGTCAAATAGTATGGATCGACACCAATACAGTGTCCACCGACCAAACCTGGACGGAATGGCAAGAAATTCCATTTGGTACCGGCAGCCTGCAATACTGCTTCGGTATCAATTCCCATTTTATTAAAGATAACGGCCAGTTCATTAATCAGGGCAATGTTGACATCACGCTGGGTATTTTCAATTACTTTTGCCGCTTCAGCCACTTTAATGCTAGTCGCTTTATGCGTACCTGCCTCAATCACCAGGTTATACACCTGATCAACAAATTCAGCGACTTCAGGGGTAGAACCTGAGGTAATTTTCAGAATATTGGTTACTCGGTGCAATTTATCGCCCGGGTTAATTCGCTCCGGACTATAACCGGCAAAAAAGTCCTGATTGAACTTCAGGCCTGATACCTGTTCCAGAACCGGAATACAGGTCTCTTCAGTTGCACCCGGATAGACCGTAGACTCATAAACCACCACATCGCCTTTTTTAAGCACCTGACCAATGCTGGTCGAAGCCTTAACAAGTGGCGTTAAATCTGGCTGTTTAAATTCATCAATAGGGGTAGGCACAGTGACAATAAAAAAGTTACAGCTTTTTAAATCTTCTAAATTTGCTGAATAACTGAGCTGATTTGCCTGTTTGAGTTCTTCTGGGGAAACTTCGAGGGTATGGTCTTGGCCACTTTTAAGCTCATCAATTCTTTTCTGATAGATATCAAAACCAATTACAGGTACTTTTTTCCCAAATTCAACCGCAAGTGGTAAGCCTACATAACCTAACCCAATGACCGCAATTTTTAAATCTGCAATAGATAGCATTTCAACGCCTTATTTATGTACTGTACTTATGAAGATTAAATCTTTCGGCAGGCATACTAGCAGAAAACCATGAAATTTCTATTATGATTTGTGCTCAAATCCTATTAAAAAATAGCATAGTGTATATTTTTTGTAAGAATTACTTATTTTATTTATAACTATTAAAATCATTTACATTTTTAATACCATTCAGCTTTATCATAAACCAGAAGATACTTACAAATTGCTATGTATATGTTCAATAACATGGGTAGAATAGCTTCAATTTTAAAATTTAAAAATAATCTTTGGGAAAACATGTGCGACACTTTCAACTAGCTGCTTTATTGGCATGTGGCATTGCTACTACAGGGTGTGCAGTCACCTCTGGTTTACAAACATATGACTTACCTAGCGAAGGCGTTTTTCAAACCGACCTCGGCACGACAGTCAATGTCATAAAACTCACTCAAGATTCTATGCTGGCTGTTCAGCCTGCTATACAGAATATTCAACAACAATATGCCCATCTGTTTAACACACAGCATCGTAACTACAATCTGAGTCCAGGCGACATTCTATCAATTTACTTATGGGCTTATCCTGAACTCACCTCTCCTAGCAATAGTATTAATAATGATCAAGCTGCTCAAGCCAGTGGTTTCCAAATCGATTCAGAAGGTTATATTCAGTTTCCCATTATTGGCCGTTATAAGGCCGCTGGGAAATCACTGACACAAGTCAATCGTGAATTACGCAGCCAATTATCACGTTACCTGAAAAACCCAGATGTGATTGCGCGAGTATTGTCTTATCAAGGCCAGCGTTACTCAGTACAAGGTAACGTAATGCAGGGCGGTCAATTTTACTTAAGTGACCAACCTGTCAGTGTTTATACTGCTTTAGGTATGGCAGGTGGTGTGAATGCACAACAAGGTGATAATGCCTCTATTACATTAGTACGCCAGGGACGTTCATATAGTTTAAATACCGTAGAGCTAGAAAAAGCAGGGCTTTCACTGCATCACTTGTTGATCCAGCCAAATGACACGCTATATGTCAACAACCGTGAAAATCAAAAAATTTATGTGATGGGTGAGTCGGGTAAAAACCAATCTTTAGCATTGCGTGATCAAGGCATGAGCTTAAGTGATGTTTTAGGTGAAAGTCTCGGTCTTAATCCACTTTCTGCCAGTCGCAGTAAGGTTTATGTGGTGCGTAGTCAGCCCACGACTACTCACACTGAAGTCTACCAGATGGACTTGACCAGTATTGCTGATTTTGGTCTGGCCAATCAGTTTAAGATGCGCAGCAATGATATTGTGTATATCGATGCCTCTGGCTTGGCGCGCTGGCAGCGTGTCGTCAACCAGATTATCCCATTCTCAAATGCTTTGTATAATTTAGACCGTTTGGGGAATTAATGAAAATCAATCATATTTTAGTGGTTTGTATTGGCAATATTTGTCGTAGCCCCATGGCAGAATACTTTTTAAAACAGCAATATCCGCATTTACAGATTGAGTCTGCGGGTATTGCGGGTGTGGTTGGACATGCAGCCGATGAAAAAGCCAGTCTGTGCATGCAACGTTTTGGGATTGACATGAGTCCACATGTTGCAAAAAAACTCAATGCTGAGCTGATTAAAAAAGCTGACCTAGTTCTTGTGATGAGTCAGAATCAGCAAAAACATATAGAACAGACCTGGCCATTTGCTAAAGGTAAAACCTTTAGACTGGGGCATTGGCAAAGTAAAAATATTGCCGATCCTTATAAGCATGATCAAACATTTTTTGATGACACCTGTCAATTAATTCAAGACTGTATTGCTGACTGGAAAAAATATATTTAATTTTTTTAATATTTTCACTTTTTGATATTTAAATTATGAGCCAAACCGCCAACACCGAAGACACCATTGACTTAAAGGAATTGTTTTTTTCCTTGATTGCACAATGGAAACTGATTGCCCTGTGCATTATTTTAAGTTTGATCTGTGCCTTACTGTATTTAAGAACCACACCGGATACCTATTCAGTAGATGCTATGGTGCAAGTCGAAGACAGTAAAGGGACTTCAGCTGCTTTATTGGGTGATTTATCCAGTATGATCGAGCAAAAATCCCCTGCTCAAGCCGAAATTGAAATTTTAAAATCGCGTTTGGTGCTCGGCGAGGTCATTAACCATTTAAATTTAAATATTCGTGTATCTGGGACAGAGGACAGTTTCTGGAATCGGTTAATGGCTAAACATGAATACGACACCACGTATTCAGAAAAATCAGTATTGTTTAAAGACAATCGAAATAGTTTCGATATTCGCCAGTTTGATATCCCGCAATATTTCCAGGATAAAAACTTAATTTTAAGTTTTAAAGAAGGCAAATATAGCCTGACTGATGAGAAAACTGAACAAGTGGTTTTTTCTGCACCTCTAAACCAGATCAGTCAATCCTCATCTGAATACGGTCTTTGGAAAGTAGGTGTCTTTAGTCAAGACAGTTTCGATGCCACGTATAATATCCGAAAGCAAAGCTTGCCTGCTGCCATGCAGTCTTTGACCAGTAACTACTCAGTGGCTGAAAAAGGCAAGATGAGCGGTGTCTTAGGGCTTAACTATCAAGGCGAAGATACGCAGCACATTACTCAAGTCCTGAATGCCATTCTAGCTGCTTATAGCCAACAGAATATTGAACGTCGATCTGCGGAAACTGCGCAGACACTTGAATTCCTAGAAAATCAATTACCGGAATTAAAACAACAGCTTGATGTTGCAGAGCGTGAATTCAACCGCTTCCGCCAACAAGCAAATACAGTGGATGTTACGAAAGAATCGGAATTATACTTAACCCAAAGCATTACTTTAGAGACACAAAAAATCCAGCTGGAGCAGCAGGTTGCAGAAGCTTCATCCAAATATATGGATGAACATCCGATGATGCAGCAAATGAATGCACAACTCGCTGCAATCAATAAAAAAATTGCAGAGCTAGATGGGACTTTAAAACGTTTACCTGAACTACAGCGCCAGTACTTACAATTGTTCCGTGAAGTTGAAGTCAAACAACAGCTATATACAGGTCTATTGAATTCATACCAGCAACTTCGTATTGCCAAAGCCGGTGAAATTGGCAATGTACGTATTGTCGATACTGCAGTTGAACCCATTCAACCGATTAAACCGAAGAAATTACAAATCCTGATTTTGTCGATTTTTCTGGGAGGATTCCTCGGTACATTATTAGCACTGTTACGTAATATGATGCGTTCAGGCATTAAGGATGCTGCTCAGATTGAAAATGAGCTGGATCTGCCAGTGTATGCCACCGTACCGCGTTCTTTAATTCAAGAAAGTCGTATCAACCTTCTAAAAAAGAAAAAAAATATTCCTATTCTTGCGGTTAAAGACGGCGGTGATATTGCGATTGAAAGCCTGCGCAGTATGCGCACCGCAATTCACTTTGCCTTAATGAATGCCAGCAATAATGTGATTGCACTGTCAGGCCCTGCCCCTGAGATTGGGAAATCTTTTATTACTGTTAACCTTGCAACCATTTTGGCGCAAGGTGGAAAACGGGTACTCGTCATTGACGGTGATATGCGTCGTGGTTATTTACATAAATATTTCAATGCTGATATCAAACCGGGTCTAGCTGAACTGTTAAATCGTCAAAATAGTTATGAAGATGTTGTCCAAAACTCGACTGTAGAAAACCTGTTCTTTGTCACTCGCGGCAAGAGTCCAGTCAATCCGTCTGAACTGTTAAGTACCGATAAATTCAAGGCTTTCCTGGATCAGGCATCTGCTCATTTTGATCACATCTTAATTGATACTCCGCCAGTACTTGCTGTGACTGATGGTATTATTATTGCGCAATATGCAGGGGTCAATTTATTGATTGCCCGTCATGCTCAGACGCAAATCAAAGAGCTTGAAATTACGGTGAATCGTTTTGAACAGGCCAATGTAAAAGTCAATGGCGTCATTCTGAATGATGTACAAAAAGGTGCAGCGGGTAGTTATGGTTATAATTATGCCTATGCCTATACTGCACATAAAGATAATGACTAATCTATTCTAAACTCAAATTTCACACTCTGTCTGAGCAGGGTGTGAAATTATCCTTCCTTACATTTATTGCAAATGATTGTTGTTGAAAAAATCAACTAAAAAACCTATCGTGGTTATAGTTTAAAACTCCTGAGAATATACAAGAATGTTATCCAAAACACTGCTCGCTACCTTGGCATTAAGTTCTTCCCTCGCCTTTGCACAAGGAATCGTTTTAAATGACCAAAACTTACGCACCGATTTAAACTGGCTCAATCAGCAGGGTGTTATTCAAATGAGCACGTCGACTTGGCCCATCAGTGGTGATGAAATTCAACGTGCTCTTGCCCAAGCTAAAATCAGCAATAATACTCAGCAAAAAGTCATTGATACTGTATTGTCACATTTGAATGCCAATAACCAGTTGTTTAAAGCATCCTTATTTGCAGAAACTGATCAAAAGAATATTCCTCAAGCCTTTGGCGATCAGCACAAAGCACAATATCAGGCAGGCATCGAGTTAAATGTGGGTAACGAGAACTGGGATGCCAGAATTCGTATGAATGCAGAAAAAGACCTACAGATTGACAATGATCAAGATCTGAATCTTGAAGGCTCATATATCGCTGGAAAATTATGGAATCAATGGCTGATTGCTGGACAGATCCCGACCTACTGGGGTCCTGCACATGATGGCAGTTTAATTCGTGGTGATGCCAGCCGCCCTGTCTATGGCGTGACGATGCAGCGTGCCGAACAGAATGCTTTTGCAAACAAATGGTTGGCCTGGATTGGGCCTTGGCAATATCAAGCTTTTGCTGGACAACTGGATGACTACGATGCTGTGCCTGATACCAAACTGATTGGCTTACGTGTCACTGCACAACCCTTGCCTTATTTAGAACTGGGTGCATCACGTGCTATTCAATGGGGTGGTGAAGGACGACCTGAAAATTTTGACTCATTTTGGGATGCATTAATTGGTAAAGATAATGTATATGGCGATACCATTAATCCGTCAAATCAAATTGCCGGTTTTGATGCACGCTTAAATCTACATCCCCTCATGCAAGTCCCGATGGGTATCTATGCACAATATGTCGGTGAAGATGAAGCAGGCGGCTTGCCGGCCAAAAAAATGTATTTGGCTGGAGTCGATTATTCATCAAGTTATAAGAATATGCCTTTCCAACTGTATACCGAATGGGCAGACACTCGTACCAATGGCAAGGTACAGGGCATTTCCTATAATCATAGTGTATATACAGATGGTTTTTACCAACATGGCTATCCTCTAGCGCATGCCATGGGTGGTGATGGCCAAATGCTGTCTGTAGGTGGTGATATTCGTCTTGATTCTTTAAATCGACTCAATGCACGAGTATTATTAGCTAAACTCAATAAATCCAATCGAGCCACCAATCTGGCGTTTCCGCAGCAAGATGAATTAAAAGCACTAGATCTAACCTGGACACATTATCTACGCCCAGACATTCCACTTAAACTGAATGGGTGGGTGGGTGACTCTGAGGTATACGGTAACGATGGCGGTGTATCAATTGGTATCGAATTCCCCTTAGAAAAGGGCTTATTTTCCTATTAAGACCTATTCAACACTCAAGTTCGGGTGATAGCGACAACTTTTCCATACCTTCCAAAATACTGATGAAACTGAAAATAAAAAAACCAGCACTTGCTGGTTTTTTTATTAAGTATCCGGTAATGCATCGAGCTACCCTACACCGACTGAACCAGTCTTTAAAAAAGTAATCGACCCCAGCCCGCTGATAAATCAGCTACTGATGAGAGAGGGATCAATAATCACCATACTTATCAACTCATATATGGCTCAGTAGCTTAGGACTGACTATACCTTTTATTAATCACTTGCGTCAGCATCAATTTTCTAATCTGAATGTCACATTGGTCTCAACCCACTTGTCATACACTTAGTATTTTTTGTAGAACTGTCAATCTAACATTCAGTTTTTCACTAGTACCTCATTCGATACCTGTAGCTGGAAGGCATAGGTGCATTATACTAATACTCGCTTATGCTCAAAATTGATAGTTTAGATATAATCTTGCAGTACTCCGCATTTAGCTTTCGTGAAAGTCTTATTTATCCATGCTTGGTGTTATTTCACCTCTTTTGTAAATAAGCTAGTGTCATGAATACTTTTTTTTGAAAACCGCGCAGCACCCACTTCCTGATCAGGAGCATTAATTCCCTCTTGGCTTAGCATTACCTTAGCAGTTTTGAACATAATTTTAAAATCAAACCAAATATTATACTGTTCAACATATTGCACATCTAATTCAAATTTTTCTTCCCAAGATAAATTGTTGCGTCCACTCACCTGAGCAAGCCCTGTCATACCCGGTTTTACCTCATGGCGTCGCATTTGTTCATCTGTATAATGTTCTAGAAACTCTTTCATTTGAGGGCGAGGCCCAACAATACTCATATCCCCTTTTAAAACATTAATCAGTTGAGGCATTTCGTCTAAGCTGGTTGAACGTATTTTCTGCCCAAATGATGTGATACGAAATTTATCAGGTAAAAGATTACCATCTTTATCTACCGCATTTCTCATAGAGCGAAACTTAATCATTTTAAATAATTTACCATTTTTACCTGGGCGTTCTTGGTAAAAGAAAATGGGAGAGCCTAAATTTTTCCGCACTTTATAGCTCATAATGATAAAAACTGGAAACAATACTAATAAAGCTATTAGTGCAATAACTATATCTACTATTCTTTTAGATAATTTTTCTTTAGTAAAAATATTAGAAAAAGAATAAAAATAAACATGAGGAAATAAAGATTTTTTTAAACTAAAATTCTTTTTATCCATATAATGCCAAGAGCTTTTCTTATCTGTTTCATTAACTCCATTCTTCTTTGAGGAAAATTGTATTATTCCATTCTTATGCCCCTGTATATTTTTAGAATATTTATTTGATAAACTATTATCTTTTTCAATAAATAAAGGCTTATGCCTTACAATATTGCTTCCTTCAACGTTTTTGATCTTATTTTTTTCTTTTTTTAGATCCATTAATAAACACCTCAATATGTCTATTTATCAATCATAACAATTATATTTTTTTAAAAGTAGAAATATATTTATCAAAAAAATATCAACTAACAATTTATTATAGATTAATCTTTCTTTATTAAAAAAATCATACAACTAGGTTCTATGATATTTCACTTAATTGAGAAATTAAGACTTTAAGAAAATTTCAATTAAATAAACCACTTTAGAAATTATATCTTTTCATGAGCTTTTAATATATTTAATAAATAATTGTGAAAGTTACTATTTATTGAAAAAAAATCTATTTTTTAAATACAACACACCTCACACTAAAAAATATGTGACAAAATGTAAAATAGTTTTAAATAAGGTGAATTAATTCACCTTATTAATTAATTTTAAGCAAGTCTAAGCCAGATAAGTAAAAAGAAGGAATCTTATTCAAGATGACATCTAAGATTTATATAAAAATCTTATTGATATTTCTACGAGATAAATCCAAAAAAATTGGACAGCTTTAAAAGTAAACTACTTTATTTTTAGAATGTTGATGGCGTTTATTATCAGTATGAAACACTAAAGAAAAAAATAAAAAGAGGCAGAAAATCACCTCTTATAAAGTATTGATTTATGCTTCAAGGTGGAGGTATTTCTATATGAGTTAGGTCACTATATATCTATACTATAAAAATCATGTACAATCGCACGAGCACCAAAACTTTCTTTTTGATTAATCAGTCCTGTATTTAAAAACTTTCCTTCTTTTTCATTTGAGATACCGAAATCAAATATCTTAGTAGACTGCATATTTTTATTGATTAAAAAATCGATTAGAATATCTAAGGCTCTTTCTTCCCTTCCCTTATCATTACTGGCTAAATACTGTAAATGGACTACTTTCTCAGTTTCAAAAGTCACTGCTGCTGCAACAATCTGACTTTCAAAACAACATTTATAAGCCCTTATGTTATTAGGGAATCTACTTTTTAATAAATCTATTTCCGTTTCATTATGAACTGGCTTTTGATGATGATGTTGACCTAAGACTTCACGAATAACTTCCCAGACTATGCTTGGCTGTTCGACTTCTTCATAAGTTAATCCAGATTTTTTTGCTTTATTGATTGCCCATTTTTTAGATTTTGAATAGTAAATTTTTTCCTGTAAGTTAATAGAAGTACTAATATCCCGACGATAGAGCCTTGCTTCATTTAGAAATAAAGCATATAAATCCTCTTGAGCAGGATAATGATGATAAATATTAGGTATGCATTTATATATAATTTTTTTAATATAATTTTCTTTTAAAAAACCTTTTAACTGAGAAAAAAGACTTAACATATCAATAGCACGACAATCCCTATCAATCAAAAAACCACCAAATGTTAAGCCTTGATGACTATAAAAAATATTATCTTTAATATTTCCAGGCAATAAAGCCACGATTTTATCTTTATCATTTTTAAACATTAAAGAAAAGTCTTCAAATCGATCAGAATGGTAGTCCATAAAATTCCGATTAAACATGAAATGATAATTTTTACAATTTAATAAAAACTCATTCCATACCTCTTTATCAGAATCTTCATATTTTTTTATTTGAAAACTTACAGCTTCTTTCACCGTAATCTCCTTTTATCATTATAAATTTTTATAAGGTATAAAATTTAAATAATATTTTTAAAAATCATTATTAAAAAAACCTTAAGACTTATCAATTCCTAGCATTTTGGATAATCTATAATTGATCAAATCTGCATTAAAATTTTTTTTAGCATATAAAAATCCTTGATATCCCATCTTATTTACTTGTTCAGGATGCTCTATAAAATAAATCATTTTTTCCACTAATGCGGCTATATCCCATTTTGGAATAAGAAAACCAGTCACCCCATCTACTACAGTCTCATTACAGCCTGGAACATCAGTGGTAATCACTGGGCGTCCTATAGCCATCGCTTCTTGTGTGCTGCGAGGCATACCTTCACGATAGGATGGCAATACAAATACTGCGCTATTACGTATTCGTTGATCAACATCTGTGACGAAGCCAGCATATTCTATAATCCCTATTTCTATCAATCGGTCTAATTCTGCCTGTTTTAAACTTGTCAGGTTTTCAGTATCTAAGCCACCTATAATTTTAAATAGTATTTCAGGATATTGTTTTTTAACTATTCTGGCAGCTTCTAAATACTCAAATATGCCCTTTTCAGCGATTAATCGAGCTACAAAAATAAAAGATATACTTTTTTGATTATCCCATTTTTTGTAGGCATACTCTTTTAAATTAAGGCCTATCGGCCCCAAGACTTCAATGGCATTTTTTTTATGATAAATATTATAGCGTTGTACTAAGTCCTTAGGATCATCATGATTTAAGAATATAATTTTATCTAAATAAGGAAATACAATTCTGTATAAAGATACTTGTATAAAGCGTATAAATTTAGCTTTCAAACTTTGACCATGTTTATGCATTGTAAAAGGCGAACCTAAGCCTTCAATCATGCCATAGACATAAGGAACTTTATTCTTATAAGCAGCCAAAGTTGCATAAATGACCGGCTTAGTTGAATATGAAAATACAATATCGGGTTGAATTTCTTTTATTTTCTGTATGAGTTGATAAGTTGAACGTAGATCAGTCAATGGATTTAACCCACCACGGCTAAGTTTATAGGTAATAGGAGTCACTCCAAGATTTTTTATTTTATCTAACCAGTCATTGCTATATTCAGACACGAAAGCATAAACATGATAATTTTTTGCTAAACATGACAACATGAAATCTTTACGAAAACCATAAAGATTATATGCAGTGGTTCCAATTATAATAATTTTTTTATTTATCATTATTTTAATCGTCCTATAAGTTCTAATTGTGAAGCATAAAAAATTTTATCCTCGTCTGAAACAGTGGTCATCCTGCGCTTATGTAAAATATGCATTAAATTCAAAAAACTTAATATTTTTACAATCATTTTTTTTATTTCAAACTTCAATACAATCTTATTTTTGTCTATATCAGAAATAATATTGTTATAATATTTTTTGATCACTTCAATTTGAGTATTATAACCACGAATCATTTTTTCTTTTTTTACATTTTCTACTTCTCTATAAAAATATAAGGGTTCTTGCATAACCACATAATTGAAATCATTTTTTATCGCTGCTGAGAGCCATAATTCATAATCTTCCGCTAGACAGTTATTAACTTGATAGGGATTTCTTTTACACCACGCCTTCCGTGCAAGCAGTGAAGGATGTAATAAATTGGTCAGGCCTTGCAAAATTTCTTTGGGTTGCATTTGATGATTAGAATAAATTCTTTTCCCTAAAATTTCATTTTTATTTCCAATCGAATACAAGCTGGTTACCACTAAATCAATCTCTGGATTTTCATTTAAGACTTTTATCTGTTTTTCCAGCCGGTCTACTGCCATTAAATCATCAGCATCCATACGTGCAATAATCTCATATTGTGCTTCATTAATAATTTGATTTAAGCGATAAGGTAATCTTCTATTGCATCCATCAGCAATGATACGAATCCGAGGATCGACAAATGATTGGGCTATCTCTAAAGACCGGTCTGTTGATCCATCATCTACCAATATCAATTCCCAATTTTGAAAAGTTTGAGCCAGTACTGACTTAATCGCATCTTCCAAGTATTTTTCTGCATTAAAAAATGGAATTCCTATAGAAATATACATATTTATTCTTCCTTCTTATTATTTAAAAATAGTAAAAAAGTAGCCAACAAAAACCAGAAAATAAGCGTTCTTGCACTATAAGTGGTAAACCCATATAACATTGGCCCTAATAATATCATTTTGTTTGAAAGTGAAAGTTTCCTGAATATTTGATATAAAAATATTAAAAATAAGAATATGCCTACAATTCCATAATAAAATAAGATACCTAACCAGGTTGAGTGAATTTCATTGCCTGTGGGGTTATATAACCAGTAAGCTCCTTGCCCAGCCCCAAAAATCAAATATTGAGGATAATCAAAGAAACTAAAAAGACCGCGTCCTTCTACTTGGCTATCTCTTTGATTTAATCCTTCTATAAATCGTAATACAACATTATCAAAAACCCCCATGTTATATAAAAAGTAGCTTAAAACACCAAAAAAAACCAAGGTCCCAAAGAATACAAATATTCTTTTATTTAAATCTCCTTTTTGACTAAAAATAAATCCTAACGTTAACATTAAAAATCCAATTGAAGCAGATCTTGACATGGTCAATAAAATCAAAAACAAGGCCAAAGAATAAACGATTATTTTTTTAGAGTTGCTTCCAGAAATATATAAATAAATTGCACAGGTACTGAGCACCCAAAATGCCATTTGATTAGGATCATTAAAAAGACCATTGTATCGTGGGTCAAAATCATAACGACCTAAGTTACTTGCCCAGATAATAATTTCAATGACATAGGAGAAAGGAATAAGAAATAATAGTTTTTCATGGAAAAAATTAATCTGAACCTGATTCAGGTTCATCATTAATAAAAAGAATAATAAATTGAAGACCCAGTAAATAGTTGACATCATATAACTGGAATCTAGGACGATTAAATACCAGGCAAAATTTATACAAATTGCATATGCGACAAACAATAAAATTATATTAGAGTATTCAATATTTATTGAAGAACTTTTATTAAATAATAATAAAATAGCCCCCATAATAAAGATGTGACTAAACTGAGGAATCCCACTGGACCAAAAATAAAACTGAGATAAAAAAAATGAAAACAATACAAGATATATAACAACTTTATCTCTTATATTACTATCACTTAAAAAAATAATGTTATTTTTTGAATTACTTTCATTTAAAATAATCATTACCTATTCCTTTTATATTATCTGATGCTTTAAAAAAGCAAAAGAACTGATTAATATTTCATATTGTTAATATTATTGTTTTTTATTTAAATTTTTTAAAACTATTAATATATTTTTCAAATTAACAATATTTATCAAACTTAATTTTTATTAAAACTCTTTTTTAATAAATAACCAGTAAAAAAATCTGAAAAAATCATATGTCAAAATTTCAGATGGATATTCTCTCAAAATTCCCAGCATTTTTTCTAATGATTTCTTTTTGGATATTAACCCTAATTCAAACGCATTTATCCATAACGCTCTTTTTTTTGCTTTATTAAAAAATATATGATTTTGGTACTCATTTAAAATCATCATTCTTGAATCATGCATGAGAGAGGTTTGCTTATGCATATTATTATCATGTAGCCTGTATTTAGCAAACAGGACGGGAAGATAACATAACTCCCCTTCTTGTGCTAAAAGCAACCACATATACCAGTCTTCAATTTTCACCTCAGCATCATAACCACCGATTTTTTTTAAAGCATTTGATCTAATCAGTTGTGTCATGGCGGGTAACTCATGCTCTAACAATAAAATTTGTTCAAAACTATAGTTTTTTCTTTTTTTAATTCTATTTTTTACCTGATTAGAATCATGATCAATAACTGATATTCCTCCAAACACTGCAATACAATTTTTGTTATGCTTTAAAAACTCGGATTGTATTTTTATTTTATCTTCCAAGATTATATCATCAGAAGCGAGAGAAGAAAAATATTCTCCTTGCGCCCATTCTAAGGCTTCATTCAAGGTTGCACTCAAGCCCTTATTCGGTCGATGCCTAAATTCAAACCGGGTAAATCGTTTTTCACATCGTGGAATCAGTTCTTGTATTTTTTCTACTGAAGAATCTGTAGATCCATCATCAATGACAATTAACTCAATATTCTGATAAGACTGGTTAATGACACTCTGAATACTATCGCATACAAATTTTTCATGATTATAACTTGGTATAATGACAGAAACTAAAGCTTGGCCATTTATCATATTATCTCTCTTTGTTTTAATGATTTAAATATAAAAAAACTGATGACGACCCAATACATTCCATAGTTTATGAGGTGGGCTATTGAAACACCTTCAAATCCAAAAAGCTGGGTACATACATAGGTCAAAGCAATAAGAGATAAGGTAAATATAATCTCTGTAGAGATGTACAGTTTGGTCATTGCTTTACTGAGCATCAAATAAGCCAGTATCCAGCTTCCTATTTTTAGTGCATCCCCCATCATTTGCCAAAAGAACAGGCTCTGCATGGGTGCGAAAGATGGACTGAATAAGACATTGATAATCAAGTCACGCAGCACAAAAATGACTACTCCGCCTGCCACAGCCAGTGGAAAAAGAAATTTATAGCCTAAATAAACTTCTTTCTTAATTTCATCAATCATCTTGAGTTCTGACAAGCGCGGTAAGTAATAGACTCCCAATGTTGTTGTGACCAGCATCAGGTATACGGTGCTTAGACGGATCATGGCTTCCCAGTAACCGGCATACGCCAGGCCAAATTCCTGACTTAAATAGGCTCGAATTAAGATTTGCGATAAAGGCACACAGATCGCACTGACCAATGCCATCCAGATAAAAGAACTAAGTTTTTTAGTAATTTCTAAGTCTATTTTTCCAAACAGAGAGGAAAACTTAAACCAATCCGCTCGATAACACAGAAATAACGTCACTATAAACGCAATAGATTGATAAATGGATAATGCAATTAAGGCACCATATAAATGTAATTTTATTACTAAAATACTCGTAACAATAAGCGCAAATAAACTACCCGCAATATTGGCAAGTACCAGCTTTAATATTTCTTTTTTGCCATTGAGTATGGCTAAAAACAGGGTATTAAAATTAAAGAATAATAAAAATACTGCAAACCATACAAAAACTGTTTGATATTCAAGTGTATGAAATATATAAAGTGATAGCTGCCTTTGGAAAATTAAAATTAAAAATGCGAACATCAGACTAAATACAAAAACAATACTGCCTGCTGTTTTCCAGATTGCACGTTGTTTGCTTTCATCTTCATGATATTCAGCAGTATATTTAATGACTGCGGTATTAATTGCACTACCCGCAAAAGTAGTCACCATTTGAATAAAATTTTGGAATTGACCTAAAGCTGCATATCCAGTCGGCCCCAGATATACAGCCAGAATTTTATTCAGTACAAACAGGGTTATGGTCTTAATCAGGACCGCCACCCCATTCAGTACACTGGTCTTAAGTAAATTCATCTATATTTGAAAACCATTACATAACTGAACAACTTGCTTTGCTTCATCCATGGATAAAGTAGGCCCTATCGGCAAGCTCAAGACCTGCGCATGAATTTGTTCTGAAATTGGTAAGTTTAAGTTATTCCATGCTTTATAAGCTTGCTGCTTATGGGGCGGAATCGGATAATGAATCAATGTCTGTACCCCATGCTCTGCCAAATATTTTTGTAATTCCTCCCGATATCTGGTCTGGATCACAAATAAATGCCAAACATGCTGCATATCAGTTGCGGTATTTATATTTTTAAGTGGAAGCACAATGGCTGGATTCTGAATTTCTTTTAAATAGAGATCTGCAATCTGACGACGATGCTGGTTTTCCTGATCTAAAAATGGCAGTTTTACATTCAGGATAGCCGCCTGAATTTCATCAAGGCGACTATTTACTCCCATGACCAGATTTTTATATTTTTCATGTGAGCCATAATTACGTATAGCCTTAAGCATATGGGCCAATTCAGTATCATTGGTGGTAATTGCCCCGGCATCACCCAGCGCACCCAGGTTTTTTCCTGGATAAAAACTGAAGCCTGAAGCATCTCCCCAATTCCCTGCTTTTTTACCCTCGATTTCAGCGCCATGGGCTTGTGCCGAATCCTCTAAAACCAGTAAATTATGTTTCTTGGCAATCGCCATAATTTCTGGCATGGCAGCAAGCTGTCCATATAAATGAACAGGCAAAATTGCCTTTGTTTTGATGGTAATCGCGGCTTCAATTTTTTTAACATCAATATTGAACGTATGGATATCCGGTTCGACCAATACCGGTTTCAGATGATTCTGTGAAATTGCCAAAATACTTGCAATATAGGTATTTGAAGGTACGATCACTTCATCGCCTTCATTCAGTTTACCCAGTTCTTTCCATGCACGCAGGGTCAGAATTAGAGCATCCAATCCATTGGCAACCCCTATGGCATACTCTGTACCACAATAATTCGCAAAATTTCGTTCAAAATCCTCTAACTCTTTGCCACAGATATACCAACCAGAATCAATGACCTGTGTACAAGCTGCTATAAGTTTGTCACGGTATTGAGCATTTATCGCTTTTAGCTCAAGAAAAGGTATCATTCTTATCAATCTCGTATAAAAATTTGTTATTCATTTTTTAATTTCACATTTATCAAAACTAATCTATTGATATGAATTAAAGTGAAAACCCCAATATTATTTATTCAGTTCATAATTCTTAGATTTAAAACTTGGCTCTAATAAAAATTTCTTCATCTTTCTATTTAGAGGATTTTCAATATATTTATACATTATAAAGCTGGCTATTAAAGTCACAATAAATATAATCAATGAAAACAACATTAAATCTATATCAAATAAAAACATCTTTTTTATATAATTTAAAACTTGTATTTCCAAAACATGAAGCAAATAAAAACAAAAACTGATTTCTCCCGCCAAAACCATATATTTATTTGATAGAAACTTGGTAATAATACTTTTTTCATTAACAACATGAGACAATGCAAAAACAAGAATGATGGTGGCCATAGGTAACCAATAATAAATTGAGTATCTATAACTGATATCTATCTTGCTATGAAATACAAAGAATAAGACAAAAAGTAAAATCGCTCCTGATTCAAATACAAAAGTAGGTATCTTCACTTTAGAATAATTAACTTTTATTTTCTCATAAAGATCAAACAGGATAATACCAAGTAAAAAATCTGAAAAACGTACCCATGGTGAAATGTACAACCAATAGTGATTCTGGTTTTTATCAAGCTGCATATTCAAAACCAAAATAGCTATAAGATAAAAAATAAATATATAGCTTCTTATTTTTTCAGAAATTAAAAATGCAAATGGAAAAAGTAAATAGAAGAACAATTCATCGGAAATGCTCCAGGATGGAGAGTTTAATGAAAAATGAATATTTTCTTCTAAAAAAAAGCTTTGTATTAGAAAAATGTGTTGAATTAAGTATTCCCATCCTTGTCCAGACTGGCTAAAGGTCAACAGAAGTACAATTGCCGTAGTTGCTATATGTACTGGATATACTCTTGCTAAACGAGAAATATAAAACTCTTTTTTTGAAATATTTCCTCTAAAAAATTTTTCTTTATAGTTATAGGATAAAATAAATCCGCTTAATATAAAGAAAAAACTGACGCCTAAAAATCCTTCGTCAAAAATACTGTTAAAAATATTTGCATAATGCGTGTCATTTTTTAAAAAGGCCAAATGACTAAGAAAAACAAATAGCGCAAAAAACATACGCAATGATGTAAGCGGCTTAATCATCTCATACATCTCCTTCATATTTATTATTTAAAATTCTATTTTCTGAAGTCTCTCGAGTAACAAAGCCATCATACTTGTGAATTATTTTTCTTAATTTCATGATCTAATTTTCTATGCAATAAAAGTTTTATCTGCTTCTTTTAAAAACTGGTCGTAATTACGGATATAGTCACTTTCATCATAATAATCGCTTGCCAATACCAACAATATGCAATCTTCAGAAAAATCATGCATTTCATGCCAAACCATGGGCGGAATTAATAATCCTTTATTGGGCTGACTTACGCACACTTCTTGTTTTTCTTTACTGTTATCCATTAATATTTTACAGCTGCCTTGAATACAAAACCCAATTTGTTGAAGCTCTTTATGTGCATGAAACCCGCGAGGAACATCAGGCTGAGCGCCAAAAATATAGTAGAGCCTCTGTATATGAAAGGGAATATTCCGATTGGCTTCAGCGACCACCAAACTGCCACGATGATCTCCCAGATTAGGTAAATCAATCCATTCAATAAGATTCATCATGATTACCCCACCAAAGAAATCAGATATTGACCATAGCCATTTTTACTCATCGTTTGACCAATGGCTAACACTTGTTCTTTGCTTAACCAGCTATTATTCATTGCAATTTCTTCTAGACAGGCAACTTTATAACCTTGACGCTTTTCAAGGGTTTCCACAAATTGAGCTGCCTCAAGTAGACTTCCCTGTGTACCTGTATCTAACCAGGCAAAGCCACGTCCCAGCAATTCAACATTTAAATCACCACGTTCCAGATATGCCTGGTTAATGGAGGTAATTTCCAGTTCACCTCGCTCAGAAGGTTGTACTTGTTTGGCAATCTGAATCACATCATTGTCATAAAAATACAGACCCGTTACAGCAAAGTTAGATTTAGGTTTTTCCGGTTTTTCTTCAATTGAAATAGCACGTTGCTGTTGATCAAATTCCACCACCCCAAAGCGTTCAGGATCTTTTACCTGATAGCCAAAAACAGTGGCTCCTTTTTGACGTTCAGCAGCCTGACGCAGCATGGGGGTAAAACCTTGCCCATAAAAGATATTATCGCCGAGCACTAAGCACACATTACTTTGCCCAATAAACTCTTCACCCAGAATAAAGGCTTGTGCCAAACCATCAGGTCGAGGCTGAATCGCATAACTCAGCTGCATGCCAAATTGTGAACCATCACCTAATAATCGCTTAAACCCATCAATATCTTCCGGGGTACTGATGACAAGAACCTCCTGAATACCGGCTAACATCAACACAGATAATGGGTAATAAACCATGGGTTTATCATAAATCGGAAGTAACTGTTTCGAGATTCCTTTAGTGATTGGATGCAAGCGTGTGCCCGAACCACCTGCTAAAATAATCCCCTTTGTTGATCTTGACATTAGACTGCCTCCCCTAAACGTTCACGCTGATAAGAACCATCCTGAACGCGACGGCACCATTGCAGATTATCCAGATACCACTGCACAGTTTTACGAATACCGGTCTCGAAGGACTCTTGTGGTTTCCAGCCAAGTTCACGCTCAATTTTTGAAGCATCAATGGCATAACGTAAATCATGACCAGGCCGATCACTGACGAAGCTAATCAGGCTTTCATATATTTGGCCATTGAGTCGTGGCTTAAGTTCATCCAAGATGGCGCAAATGGTTTTAACCACATCAATATTCTGTTTTTCATTATGCCCCCCAATATTGTAGGTTTCGCCTACCCTGCCTTTGGTCGCAACCTGATATAAAGCACGGGCATGATCTTCTACAAAAAGCCAATCCCGAATCTGCTGACCATTGCCATAAACAGGTAAAGATTTTCCATCCAGCGCATTTAAGATGATCAAAGGAATCAGTTTTTCAGGAAAATGATAAGGCCCGTAATTATTTGAACAGTTCGTAACCACGACCGGCAAACCATAGGTTCGATGCCAAGCACGCACTAAATGATCCGAGCTGGCTTTACTTGCCGAGTAAGGTGAACTTGGCAAATAAGCTGTGGCTTCAGTAAATAAGTCGGTTGTCCCCTCTAAATCCCCATAGACTTCATCTGTTGAAATATGATGAAATTTAAATTTAGACTTTTTGATTTCACCCAAATTTTGCCAATATTTTCGTGCGACCTCCAAGAGGGTATATGTACCTACAATATTGGTGCTGATAAATTCAGCTGGACCCTCGATCGAACGATCCACGTGAGACTCTGCTGCCAAATGCATGACGATATCTGGCTGAAATTCTGAAAATAATCGTGTTAAAGATACATGATCACAAATATCAGTTTGAGCAAATTGATAACGGGGATGAGCTGATATAGAAATTAATGACTCCAAGTTGCCTGCATAAGTTAACTTATCAACATTTAAAACATGATGTTCAGTCGCTTTGATGATATGCCGGACGGTAGCAGATCCAATAAAACCAGCTCCACCAGTCACTAATATTTTTTTCACCATTCCCAGTATTCCTTTTATTTTTATTTTACTTTTCAAATATTTTTTTAATTCATTGATGCCTTCTGGCATAGATATTCTTATTTGATTATTTATAACATATATTAATTTTATTCAACACACCACCTATAAAAATATTATTCTCAAATATAGTTACATTTTATGGATAATTATTTTTCTTATACCCCTTACCCAATACTTTATAATTATTGTTTTTTTAAAACACTTTTCAACCAATAAAAATCAGCTTAAGCTTTACAACTACTGATATATTACTTTCAACTAATAAGAGATTATTAATTAACACTTCATTTATATAATCTAGTTAATGCCGAATAAATATATGTGAAATTTAATAAAAATAGAATCTAAAAAACCTTTAAAGTATACACAAATAATATGAAAATACTTTCATTATTTCTAAGCTTTTGTTTTGCATAGTTATACTGTGATAATCACCTTAATCTGCAAGCAATAAAATTTATAAACAATACGTTTTACCTGAATAAACTAAGTAATACTTGTATCTCTACACCTTAATTTAATGGAAGTTTTAGATACTTTTTTTAATAAATGTTATTGATCTATTTTAATTCAAACGTATACTTAGAACTAAAAATAAGTATAGACAAGCTATATAATTTGTTATAACTTTTAGATGTTAATCACATAAACCATGTTAAAAAAATTAATAATTACGAATAAATACTAATTTTAAATATATAAAAATAAAGGGGTTTCAAGTGAACAATAGACACCTTATAGGCGTTTTAACCTTAAGCCTATCATTAGTCGGATGTGCAGCAACATCTGGCTTTCAAACCTATGATTTACCAGATGAAGGAATTTATCAAACCGAACTGGGAACTCAAGTTAATCTGGTAAAATTGACTCAGGACAATCTACCTGCAGTGCAGTCAGCCCAAACTCAACACCTGAATCATTACGCACCTTTATTTCAGCATGAAATGCAGGATTATCGTTTGAATCCAGGTGATATTTTATCCTTTCAATTATGGGCCTACCCCGAAATTAGTGCAGTTCCAACAGCAACTGATAATACCAATGGTTATCAAATTGACCGAAATGGTTATATCCATTTTCCATTAATTGGACGCTATAAAACAGTAGGGAAAACCCTTCCGGAGGTTAATCGGGAAGTACGCCGACTATTAATTCCTTATTTAAACAATCCAGATGTGGTGGTGAGAGTACTTTCTTATCAGGGACAGCGTTATTCAGTGGTGGGTAATGTGAAATCAGCTGGGCAGTTTTATTTGTCTGATCAGCCCGTGAGCGTTTATACAGCACTGGGTCTGGCCGGCGGCATTAACGAGCAAGGTAACTCTAGCTCTATTCAATTGGTGCGTCAGGGTGTGGCCTATGACCTCAATACAATTGCATTAGAAAAGGCAGGATATTCATTACATAAGCTGTTAATTCAACCCAATGACACCCTGTATATCAGTCCTCGTGAAAATCAGAAAATCTATGTCATGGGTGAAGCAGGCACGAATACCCCCTTACCCATACGTGACCAGGGGATGACTCTCGCGGATGTTCTCGGTGAAAGTGAAGGGATTAATCCCTATTCAGCCAGTGCTAGTCGAATTTACGTCTTACGTGACAATTCAAATAACCAGATGACTGAAATATATCATTTAAGTTTAAAAAACCTGGGAGATTTTGGCTTGGCCAAAAAGTTCAAAATGCACAGCAATGATATTGTCTATGTGGATGCCACAGGTCTGACTCGTTGGGAACGAGTGGTTAGCCAGATTCTTCCATTTTCAAATGTTGCTGGTACAGCTATACGCTAGCAGGTAGTTCAGCTATGTATATTAAAAAGATTTTGGGGAGCTGTTTTGAAAGTATTAGCCATCGATTAATGACTGAATGTTTACTAACGAGATCTGCCCGTATTTGTAGATTAAATCTATAAATATAGATGGCTGAAGTAATACTCAGCGCTGATCACAAGACAGCATTTTTTACGTAATAGCATGGGATCTGCCTGCAACTCCATGTAGTTCAACACTAAATATGAAGCAGATTGAATAAAAATAATCTTATCCTGATCATCATAAAAATATCTGGTTTTACCAGACTAAATTTTTCATGAGGGAACAATAAAGTCAGCATATTTGGGATTCATTTTTGCAGGGGCAGCAGATCTTTGATGAAGTTCTGTAATTTAATTCAAAACGACGTCATCGACTGGAAAAATCACTTTTAAACTTTTAGAAAGCAAAATTATGAACAAAAATAACAATACCGAAAATATGATTGACCTAAAAGGGGTGTTATTTTCCTTGTTTGCGCAATGGAAACTTATCCTCGTATGTGCCTTGCTCAGCGTGCTTGCTGTCCTGCTCTATTTACGCACTGTAGCGATTAATTATAAGGTCGATGCCATCGTCCAAGTCGAAGAAAGTAGAGGTGCCTCAGCTGCTTTATTGGGTAACCTTTCAAGTGTCATTGGACAAATGTCTTCATCTAATGCTGAAGTTGAGGTATTAAAATCACGCAATATTCTGGAATCAGTAATTAATCGCTTAAATTTGGATCTTCAGATTGCCAGTACTGAAGACACTTTTGTTCAGCGACTATTTCAAGGTGTAAATTATCAAACCGAATATCAACCTGAAACTGTGCGCTTTAAAGAGGATCAAAAAAGCTTCGACATTCGACAGTTTGAAGTTCCTACCGCCTATTTGGATAAAAATCTGCTACTGCAATTTCAACAACAGGGCTTTAGTCTGATCAATCCTGTGACAAAAGAAACCATTTTCAAGGGTGCACTGAACCAGCCAGTACAATTCAAGACTGCGCAGGGCGACTGGAAAATCGCGATCTTTACTCAGGATCCGCTAGATAGCAGTTATCAGGTGCAAAAGCTCTCTTTACCCTCAGCGATTGATTCTATTCTTGCCAATTATTCAATTGTAGAAAAAGGCGAACTTAGCGGGATTTTGCAGCTTCGCTACCAAGGTCATGACAAACAGCACATCACCAAAGTTCTGAATACTATCTTGGCAATTTATAGCCAAAATAATATTACCCGTCGTTCAGCAGAAACTGCTCAGACCCTCGCTTTCTTGGATGCTCAATTACCGGATTTAAGAAAACAGCTGGATGATGCAGAGCGGGTCTTTAACCAATTCCGTCAACAGCATAATACTGTCGACATCACCCGGGAGTCAGAATTATATTTAAATCAGAGTGTGACTTTAGAAACACAACGAGCTCTACTCGAACAGAGACAGGCGGAAATAGGCGCCAAATATGCAGCAGCACACCCGACCATGCGAGAAGTTACTGCTCAACTTCGTGTGATTAATGGCAAGATTCGTGAGCTCAATACGACACTTAAAAATCTTCCAGAGATACAACGCCAGTATTTACAACTGTCTCGTGAAGTCGAAGTCAAACAACAACTGTATACCAATTTGGTCAATTCCTACCAACAACTGCGAATTGCCAAAGCCGGCGAGATTGGCAATGTACATGTTATTGATACTGCGCTTGAACCGATTGACGTGATTAAACAGAAACAGCCATTAATTCTGTTCTTAACTTTTTGCTTCGGTACTTTCTTGGGAATTCTGGTGGCATTATTCCGCAATATGTTCCGTTCTGGAGTGAAAGATAGTAGCCAAATAGAATACCAACTGGATCTTCCCGTCTATGCCAATATTGCACACTCCCCTGTTCAGAAACCGGGACTGAAACTGCTGAAAAAGAAAAAACTGCCGTTCTTATTAGCCCTTAAACATAGTGATGATATGGCGATCGAAAGCTTGCGCAGCATCCGGACAGCAAGTCATTTCGCTCTGTCTCAGGCCAAAAACAATATTATTATGATCTCGGGTCCAGCGCCTAGAGTTGGAAAATCATTTGTTTCCAGCAATCTGGCAGTCATCATGGCAGAAAAACATAAACGCGTATTGATCATTGATGCGGACTTGCGTCGTGGTCATATACACAAATATTTTGATTTGGATAATCAATATGGATTAACTGAATACCTGAATGAGCAAATTACCTTGGAACAGATGGTACAAAGCACCAATGTAGCAAACCTCAGCGTCATCACCTGTGGTGAAAATCCAGTCAATCCATCCGAACTTCTCAATTCGGTACGGTTTCAGGAATTACTGCAACACCTGACGCCACACTATGATCATATTATAATTGATACGCCTCCTGTCCTGGCGGTCACGGATGCGATCATCGTGTCCCGATATGTCGGACTCAATCTGGTGGTGGCCCGCTATGCAAAAACACAAATGAAGGAATTGGCACTGACAGTGAACCGTTTTAAACAAGCGGGAAGTACCGTAAATGGCTTTATCCTGAATGATATCCAGCGTTCAGCAGGTGGTAGTTATAGCTATGATTATACTTATAGCTATAAAACCAAAACAAAAATCAGTTGATCTTTTTGAATAAAAAAACCAGCCATTGCTGGTTTTTTTATTTTTTTAAAGCTCTACCAAACTGCGATATTTGCTTGCTAAAAAACCACCCATTCTGCAAGATTTCTCAAAATTTTCTGCTAAGATGGAATGAACCTCAACGATAACATTAGATTGGAATAATACATGAGCAAGGCCTTACCGATTGCTGTCGCTGTTCTTCTAGGCGGTGCCGCGCTAGTACCTGTTTACTATGCAACTCAAAACCCAGCTGCTCAAACGACTAAAGCATCTAAAGATGCCTCTGCTGTTTCTAAAATCAGCTATGCTCTCGGTTATGAAGTGGCTCATCAAACCCCACCTGAACTCGATATTAATAGCTTTGTGACAGGCGTACGTGAAGGACATGCGCGTACTGAACCGGCGTATACTGAAGAAGAATTACAGGCAGCTTACGAACAGTTCCAGAAAGAAATGCAGCAAAAGCAACTCGATAGCACTAAACAGGCACAAGCATCGAGTGACAGTTTCCTGACAGAAAATGCCAAAAAAGCGGGTGTAAAAACCACAGCTTCCGGTTTGCAATACCTAGTGACTAAAGAAGGCACGGGCAAACAGCCAGCTGCTTCTTCAATCGTGAAAGTCCATTACACCGGCAAACTGGTGGATGGTACTGTATTTGACAGTTCGGTTGAACGTGGCGAGCCGATTGAGTTTCCACTCAATCAAGTGATTCCAGGCTGGACTGAAGGTCTGCAACTGATGAAAGAAGGCGGTAAAGCGACCCTGTATATCCCATCTCAACTTGGTTATGGTGAACAAGGCGTGCCAGGGACGATTCCTCCACACAGTACTTTGATTTTTGATGTGGAACTCATTGAAGTCAAATAATCTATAAATAAGGAGAGCAATGCGCTCTCCTTTATTTTGAGAATAAATATGAAAATACAAATAAGTTTGATGGTTTTACTGCTAAGTTCTGGCAATCTGCTTGCCAAAGATGTGACCAATAAAAGCCCGGAAGCTGAACAGGTCGGTTATAGCTTTGGTTATCTGATGGGGAAAAGTAATGCCGACTCTTTGCAAGGGATTGATCTGGACGCTTTCAGTGCCGGTTTAAAAGCTGCTGCTGCCGGAAAACAATCCACTTTAACTGAAGAAGACATGGCTCGAGTGCTGACCCAGTTTAAACGTCAAAGTGAAGCCAAAGAGCTGATTGAATTAAAACAAAAAGCTGAAGAAAATGCCAAAATCGGTCAGGCTTTTCTGACAGAAAATGCCAAAAAAGCAGGGATAAAAACGACTAAATCTAGCCTGCAATATCAGATTCTTCAGGAAGGCAAAGGCAAATCGCCAAAAGCCGATAGCAATGTCCGCGTACATTATGAAGGCCGTTTGATTGATGGCACGGTTTTTGACAGTTCAATTGCCCGTAATCAGCCTGTGGTCTTCCGTACCACCCAAGTGATTACCGGTTGGACTGAAGGCCTGCAACTGATGAAAGAAGGTGCCAAATACCGCTTCTTCATTCCTGCAGAACTGGCCTATGGACAAATTGGTTCAGGTGATGTGATTGAGCCAAACAGTACCTTAATTTTTGATGTGGAATTACTGGAAATTATGAAGTAATCAATACTGTTTTTTTAAATATTCAATCAGAGAGGCGCAATAGCGGCCTCTCTTTTTTATATGGATGAAGCATAATTAATCGAATGTTTTCATGTCACATTCAGATCAGTTTTGCTATGTTATATGTTAATTAAACGGTTCAACAAGAATAGAGGACGTCAGCATGGCAGCAATCAAGACCCGTGAAATTCATTATACTGCGCCGGATGGTAGCGCATTGATTGGCTATTTTGCCGCTCCAGAAACAGATGCACCCCTTGCAGGTGTGCTGGTCGCACCAGAATGGTGGGGTCGTAATGAATATACCGAACAGCGCGCTCGCGAACTTGCAGAACATGGCTATGCGGCCTTGGCGATTGACATGTATGGTGATAAAAAAGTGACCACCCATTCTGATCAGGCCTACCAGTGGATGATGCAGACCTTTGAAGATCCGGACACCATCGTTGATCGTGCGACAGCAGCTTTAAATACCTTGGCAGCACAGGATGAAGTCAATGCAGAGAAACTTGCTGCCATCGGTTTTTGCTACGGCGGTAAAGTGGTACTGGATCTGGCGCGTGCCAATGCCCCTTTAAAAGCAGTGACCACCTTCCACGGGACACTTGCTGCCAAAGCACCGGCTCAAGAAGGTCAGGTTCAGGCCGAAATTCTAGTCTTGCACGGTGAGCTAGACAGCATGGTCACCTTAGATGATGTCGCCAGTTTCCGTGAAGAAATGCATGCGGCCAACGTCGAGCATGAGGTGATTGTCTTTGAAGATGCCAAACATGGCTTTAGCAACCCGCTCGCCGACGAACGGGCCAAAGCCAATGGCGTGGATCTTGGTTACAATGCTGAAGCGGAACAAAAAAGCTTGGCGGCGATGTATGCCTTATTGGAACGTCATTTGGCTTAAATAGATATAAGTGCTCGACTTGAAATCAAGCTGAGCACTTTAAAGAATCATTGAAGAAAAGAACGATAAATCCTACCAGAGGAGAATGCTGACTATGGCTGAAACCAACTGCCTTTACTGTAACTATGACGAATATGATGTCATTGCTAAAAATGATTATGGTGTGGTGCTGCCTGAACCGAATTCATTATCCGAAGGTCACTGTGTAGTGATTCCACTCCGGCATGTGGCTTCATTTTTTGAAGTGACGGACAAAGAACGTAAAAGCCTGATGTCTTTGCTCGAACAGGCACGTAATGAGCTCAATTTACGTTACCAGCCCGCCGGTTTCCATGTCGGTTTTATTGATGGCGAAGTGTTTCAGGAAAAGGGCGAACATCTGCATATTCATATTATTCCGCGCTATAAAGACAAAGTATTGAAGCTGGATGAACGTTGGGGGATTAGCGACTAAATCTTTGCTGTTTTAAAATAAATGCTCTTCGGAGCATTTATTGTTTGTGTTATTAAGCCGATATCCATACACACTACTCCGCAGTTTTTATCTACTTTTCACATTTCAGGCCTGCCGATTCCGCTATAATGGCTGCTGCTTATTCAGTTGCTATTTATCCATGTTTGTATTTTCAGATGCCCTGTTAGAATGGTTTGATGTGCATGGTCGTCATGACTTGCCCTGGCAGGTGACAGATGATCCCTACAAAGTCTGGGTCTCTGAAATCATGTTGCAACAAACCCAGGTCAAAACTGTGCTGCAATATTATGAACGCTTTATTCAGCGTTTTCCGACCGTTCAGGACTTAGGTCAAGCGTCTTGGGATGAGGTCGCGCCTTACTGGGCAGGACTGGGCTATTATGCCCGTGCCCGTAACCTGCACAAAGCTGCCGGCATGGTGACAGCACAGCAGCAGTTTCCTCAAACCCTGGAACAATGGATTGCCTTGCCGGGGATCGGCCGTTCCACCGCTGGTGCCTTAATGTCACTGGGTTTACGCCAATACGGCGTGATCATGGATGGCAATGTCAAACGGGTGTTGTCGCGTTTCTTCGCGATTGAAGATGATCTGTCCAAACCCCTTCATGAACGTGCTTTATGGCAACTGGCTGAAGAATTATGTCCGGTCGAACGTAATCATGACTATACCCAGGCGATTATGGATCTCGGTGCTACGGTCTGCACTCCGAAAAAACCTCTGTGCCTATATTGTCCGATGCAGCAACATTGCAAAGCGCATCAGCAAGGTCTTGAAAATGAATTACCATTCAAGAAAGCCAAAAAACCGGTGCCAGTGCGCTCAGCACAAGTATTATTAATTCAGTCCGGTGAAGAATGGCTCTGGCAACAACGACCGAACAGTGGTCTGTGGGGCGGACTCTGGTGTTTGCCGATTATTGAAAATGCCCATGAATTCGAACAGCAATGTCAGCAGCTTGGCCTGAAAAACATCCTCAAAAAAGTCCAGATCAGCCACAGTTTCACCCACTTCACCTGGCAGCTTGAAGCAATCGTTTTCGCAGTGGATCAGGATCAGCAGGAACATCTGGCGATTGAACTGCAAGGCAACTGGATGCGTCCACAGACAGCCATTGATTGCGGTCTGCCGACAGCAATGAAAAAATTGATCTCTGCGGTAAATGTATGACATAGTCTGAACAAAGCAAAAAATCGATCAGCTCAGAATGAGCATTGCCAATATTTAAGGATGAATAGCGTGCGCCAATACCTTGCTTTGACCTGGGTGGCTTTGATTGCCATATTACTGACCGCCTGTAGCAGTACGCCGAAACAACCTTCTTCTGCACAGTTAAATCCGCTACTGGTACAAAAACTGCAAAATAAGCGAATGCCTTCTTCACTGCCCATCCCGGTGGCACGTGTACAGGCACGTGAATTACAGGATACCTGGGGGGCGTCGCGCAGTCGCGGACGTTTGCATGAGGGCATTGATATCATGGCTCCACGTGGAACCAAAGTCTTTAGTGCCACAGAAGGTCTGATTGCAGATTTACGCAATAACAATTTGGGTGGTAAAGTAGTCTGGGTTCTGGGTCCGGGCGGTTCCTGGCATTATTATGCACATCTGGATGGACATAAACGCGGCCTGAAAGTGGGTGATCCTGTCAAAAAAGGCCAGCTCATCGGCTATGTGGGCAATAGCGGTAATGCCCGACATACTGCACCACATCTGCATTATGGTATTTATTTACAGGGCAAGGGGCGCGGTGTGGTCAACCCCTACCCCTATTTACGTTAATTTTAGGATATTTACATGTCAGAAACGTTGATCAATCGTCTGGTAGAATTTGCTGAATCAGGCAATCAACAAAAAATCGTACTGAATGGTCAAAGCTATCAGGGCTGGGTGATGGAAATTACCGAAGAGGCGCTGCTGATCAGTACTGGTTATGCCGACAAAAGTGGTAAAGACATGTGGATTCAATTTAGCGATCTGGATCAGGCTGAACTGTCTTACTGGGATAATCAGCAAGATCAATGGGCTGTGTTTAAATTATAAAACCATAAAAACAAGGAGCATGGCATGACTCTGCAACGCTGTGGCTGGTGCTCCAATGATCCGCTGTATATCACCTATCATGATCAGGAATGGGGACAAGCCCTGCTGGATGAAAATCGCCTGTTTGAAATGCTGTGTCTGGAAGGACAGCAGGCCGGTCTAGCCTGGATTACCGTACTCAGAAAACGTGAAGCGTATCGTGAACATTTTTTTCAATATTCCATTCAGTCGATTGCAGCACTTACAGATCAACAACTCGACCTCAAGCTTAAGGATGCTCGCCTGATCCGTCATCGTGGCAAGCTGCATGCCATTCGCGAGAATGCCCAAGCATGGCTCAAGCTGCAACAGCAAGGCATCAATGTAGGGCAATGGCTCTGGTCTTTTGCCCAGCAACCACGACTGAATAATGATGTTGCGGATTATCGTCAGGCAGCGGCACAGACTATCGAAAGCCAGATCATGTCAAAAGCCTTAAAAAAGGCCGGTTTTAAATTTGTCGGACCCACCATTTGCTATGCCTTTATGCAGGCCGTCGGTATGGTCGATGATCACGAAAATCATTGTCACTTTAAAACAAGATCCTCCCATTCAAATAAGAGCTGAATTTATGTCGAATAATATTATCCACGCTTATGCTGCAATGTCAGCCGGTGCAGAACTCGAACCTTATCAATTCGATGCTGGTGAACTACAGCCACATCAGGTCGAAGTCAAAGTAGAATACTGTGGCCTGTGTCATTCTGATATTTCAGTCCTCAATAATGACTGGGGTTCATCCGTTTATCCGGTCGTGGCTGGACATGAAATTATCGGTATCATCACGCAACTGGGTGGCGAAGCCAAAGGCCTGAAAGTGGGTCAACGGGTTGGCATTGGCTGGACTGCGGAAAGCTGCCAGTATTGTGATCCATGTATTTCAGGTCAGCAGGTACTCTGTACTGGCGGCCAAGTGGCGACTATTGTCGGACATGCCGGTGGTTTTGCCGACAAGGTCCGTGCTGGCTGGCAATGGGTCATTCCCCTGCCTGAAGATCTGGATCCTGAAAGTGCCGGCCCCCTGCTCTGTGGCGGAATTACCGTATTTGATCCTATCCTGAAACATCAGATTCAGGCCATTCATCATGTTGGCGTAATTGGTATTGGTGGTTTAGGGCATATGGCCATCAAGCTGCTGAAAGCCTGGGGCTGTGAGATTACCGCTTTTACCTCAAATCTGGATAAAAGTGATGAGCTGAAAGGCATGGGCGCTGACCATGTGGTGAATAGCCGTGATTCGGCTGCCTTAAAAGCCCAGCGTGGCAAGTTCGATTTATTATTGAGTACGGTCAATGTCACCTTGAACTGGCAGGCTTATCTGGCCACTCTGGCACCGAACGGTACAGTACATATGCTCGGTCTCCCTTTAGAACCGATGCAGATTCCGGCGGGCATGCTGATTGGTGGTGCCAAGTCAGTTACTGGTTCACCAACCGGTTCGCCGGCGGCACTGCGTCAGTTACTCCAATTTGCCGCACGTAAAAACATTGCGCCACAAATTGAAGTCTTCCCGATGTCACAGCTGAATCAGGCCATTGAACATCTGCATTCTGGTAAAGCGCGTTACCGGATTGTACTTAAAGCGGATTTTGAAGCTTAAACTCTGCCTGTTTCAATCTGTCAAAAAGACCCAGCAATTGGGTAATGCCAGTCAATTAAGGAATTGACTGGCATTTTATTTTTTAAATTCATGATCATACTTGATAGGTAGAAAAGTCATCCGCAACTGTTTGA
This sequence comes from Acinetobacter sp. YH12208, assembly GCF_013418055.1. Lineage (NCBI taxonomy): Bacteria > Pseudomonadati > Pseudomonadota > Gammaproteobacteria > Moraxellales > Moraxellaceae > Acinetobacter > Acinetobacter sp. YH12208. The sequence continues at coordinate 6,658 of NZ_VPCT01000009.1, read as the reverse complement.
GACATGAGGTGTATTGCACCGCAAGATTAAAAATGATTATTTCTGCGACAAATTTACTAGTCGATGGTGGCTGACGAGTTTTGCGGTGAGGAGTGTTGCTCCGCAAGATGCCTTCCTTGCGAAGCTTCGCTTCTCATTTGGGCGAAACCAAAGTAACAAATGATTTACAAGTATTTGATTTAGAACGTTAAGACTCCGTCGTGAATGACTAAAAAATTAAAGATTTTACTTATAAACTCCTTAACTGATCAGCATTACAGCAATTGGGTCTTTTTTTATTGCAGGGCTTCAGGCAAAACTGCAAGGCCTGAAGGCTTGGCCAGTTCCGTCTTCATTTTCTGCAACATCTGATACGGCTGCTGCTGTACAAACATATTTACAAAAGTTAAGGGAATCGAGCCTTCCGGATTGGCATAACCATAAGTTGAAACCTTGACCTGATTATTGCCCAGCTTTTGAAAAGTCCAATCCCCCTGATAATCGGTCAAACGTACATAGTTCGGATTTAAGGGATAGCCAGTCTGAATGGCTTTATTCTTGATGGTGATCTGTCCATTGGCTTCCTTGATCATCTTGCCCTGCACAATCAGGTCGCGGTCTTTTAACGGAAATGGAAAATCCAGCACCATATACAAGGTAAATTCGCCTTTTTTATCATCACGTGATAAGACCTTGATGCTGCCCATATAGGGTACCCATTGTACCGCCTGCTCGATATCCAGAATCAGCGACACGGCATTTTCAATCGGGGCATGGTAGGTGGTTTCAGCTTTATACAGAAAGACCGGGTTTTGCTGGTTCTGATAGGTCCAGACCTTGATATTATTTTTATCAATACTAAGTTTGGTATTCTCGGCCGGCTTTGCCTGCGCAATGGCACCAAGCGCCACTGCACAGAGCAGGAAAATCATTTTTTGCATTTTATTATTCGTCTTATTTTAGTTTTAGATCTTTTTTATAAATGATTTTGACTGGATTTTAAACCTGAATATCGTTAAAACCCAGCACGTCTTTCATGTCATATTTACGTGCATCACGGCCGACCACCCAGGCAGCAGCACGTACTGCACCGCTGGCAAAGTTCATGCGGTTGGTGGCTTTATGGGTAATTTCCACACGTTCACCATCAGCAATAAACATGGCGGTATGTTCACCGACGATATCACCACCACGAATGGTCTGGAAACCAATGCTTTGACGCTCACGCGGACCGGTATGACCTTCGCGGCAGTACACAGCGTCTTCTTTCAGGTCACGGCCTAAAGCATCCGCAATCGCTTCACCCCACATAAGTGCAGTACCCGATGGTGCATCCACTTTATGACGGTGATGTGCCTCAATCACTTCGATATCCACCGTATCGCCAAAGACTTTCGATGCCAGTTCAAGCAGTTTAATCGATACGTTCACACCGACTGAATAATTCGCTGCATAAACCACAGGGGTTTCAGCTGCTGATTCATCTAAATAAGCTTTTTGCTCATCATTCATCCCCGTGGTACCAATCACGATGGCAACACCTGCTTCACGGCAAATTTTCAGATGATTGACGGTCGCTGCCGGTGCGGTGAAATCAATCACGACATCACAGTTTTTGACCACCTCTGCAAGACTACCCACCACCTTGACACCGACTGCACCAATCCCGGCAAGTTCGCCCGCATCTGCGCCTAATAGGGTACTTTCAGGGCGTTCTACTGCAGCTGCCAATTGATAACCGGCTTCATGCACAGCCTGAATGAGGATACGCCCCATACGGCCGCCTGCACCCAAGATTCCAATGCGTGGTGTAGCTGACATAACATAGTCCTGATGTTGATCCAAAATTGCTTTTACTATAGCAAAACTGCGGAATAACACTAAGATGCATTGCATAAAAATCAATGAAAAGATATGAACGGTGTTATGAGCGATTTTTATATATCTAGAATTTTCTGATTAGATTGGCTTTATAAAGTTGTGGAACATTGCTCAAATAGTAAGCGTGGAACGTGAATAATCATAAAAAAAGCCCAATCGGTGAGGATTGGGCTTTTCAATACAACATAAACAACTGAATTAAAACAAATAATTTAAAGCATTTCGTATAAGGTGTATTATGTTAATTTTAGGAAATCTTAAGATAATTATTAATGAGTGACTTAATGAATAAAGAAATTTCTGTATTACTGCATGACGTTCCTACTCATGCAGATTACGCATGTGATGCAACAGATTTAGATCCAGAAGATATTCCTGAAGATCGTATAGAACAAGTCATAAATTTATTAAATTCTTCTGATGAAAATATTGTATTTAAGGCAGCAAAACTTCTGACTAATTGGGGACAATCCTCTGGTTTTGATGCATTAGTAAATTTATTAAATGAAAATAAATTAGATGGTTATATAGATCATCGTTTACATGGTTATGATGATACACTTCAGCATGTACTTAGCGCTTTTGTTCGTTATTGGGCATTCCAAGCTGATCTAGGATTTGGTGAGCAGGCTAGAATAAAAATATTTCATCCTATACAAAAGATTATAGAAATATCTAATACAGAACCATTTGATATTAGTCGCTTATTTTGGTTAATTGATGATGAAAAATACGATGAATATATTCCTTTAATTAAAAACCATTTAATCCAAATAATAGATCATCCTGAATTACAATTTTGGAAAATCCATGATGCTATTGAACTGATGCTGAAATTAGAGCCTGAGTTTGTTCATAATTTATTAGAAGAAAAAGGCAAAACATTGGAAGACTTTAAAATTAACACTTTATAAAGTTATACATTTAACATAATGGCGGTTATACGAAATTAATGGATGTTCGTATAGATTACTTGCATATTGTATTCGATCGAATACAATATAGTGAGAAGAGAAGGAATCCTCATGATTGAAATTAAACGTCTGCCAGAATTTGATGAATGGTTAGATGGCATTAAAGACAATATGACCCGTATCCGCTTGAATCGTAGATTAGATAAGGTTCAACGTGGAAATTGGGGAGACATTAAATCTCTCCAAGATGGCGTTTGGGAAATGAGAGAATTCTTCGGTTCTGGGTGGAGGATGTATTACATCCAACATGGTGACGTAGTGATTGTAATGCTTGGTGGAGGAGATAAATCAACTCAGCAACAAGACATCGATCGTGCAGTCAAACTATCGAAAACATTGGAGGATTAAAATGGTTAGAGTCGCTGATTTACCAAGTTTTGATATGGCTGAGTCACTCAAAACTGAAGAAGATATTGTGATGTATCTCAACATGGTTCTTGAAGAGAATGATCCAGCTGAATTAGCTCATGCTCTTGGCGTAATTGCTAAAGCTCGAGGCATGACTCAAATCGCTAAAGAAGCAGGGATTGGACGTGAGGCACTCTACAAAGCCCTACGTCAGGATTCAGCACCACGTTTTGATACGATTAATCGTGTAGTGAATGCTTTAGGCTTAAAACTAACAGTGCAACATGCCTAAAAATTTGAAAGATATAGTAAAAATGGGAGCTAAAGGCTCCCATTTTTATGTTATTCACCAATTAAAATGTCTATGCGATAAACCATTTAAAATGTCCTGTTTTTAACCACAAGAGTCAAGCACAGGATTTAAATTTCTTTGTCCAATAACAGCTTTCTGAGCTTTACGGCTCGGCATACTTTTCTTGGCACGGGAACGTTTATTCTGTTTCTCCAATTCTTCATGTTGTTGCTGGATATGCGCCAGGACTGAACCTAACCGTTTATTCTCAACAATCTCATTTTGCTGCAGCCCAGCCAATTTATTGAAGATGCTGTAGTTGAGCTTTCGTCCTTCATGCATGAGGGCCACAGTGCCATCCGGATACTCCAGAAATGAAATGTATTGCCCAGCAAGCTTATGATTCAGCTCTGTCGGTTCAAGCAGATAAATACATTTGTCATAGGTAATCGTCAGGTTCTTGGTGACCTTACGCGGTTCCTGCCAGGTAAAAATATCATCCAGTTCAAGATCAGATTCGGTTAATGGTCGATGCAGGTTCTTTGAGTTTCGCGCACATTTGGCGAACTTCTGATTGAACTGCTCAATAAAGCAGGGCAACCAGGCATTTGCTTCTGCAATCGAACAGATGCCTTCCAGGCGCATCTCCTTGATCAAACGGTCCTGAAGGGTTCTATTCGCTCGCTCTACGCGACCTTTGGCCTGGGGTGAATTGGCGAAGATAATATCAATGTTTAACTCATTCAGAATCCGCCCAAATTGCGTGATCTGGCTGTCTTGCCTGGATTTCTGGTTGACTCTAAATACCGAGTGTTTATCGCTATAAAAGGCCAAGGGCTTGCCGTATTGCTCAATGTAGGCTCGGGTTGAAAGCATATAGTCAAAGGTCGTTTCAGCCTCACAAAAGCGTAGATGCAACAGCTTGCCGGTAGCATCATCGATATACACCAATAAACAGCACTTAGCAGCGCGTCCTTCGAACCAGTCATGATATGAGCCATCAATCTGGATCAGCTCACCGAAGCAATCACGGTTATAGCGTGGCTGGTATGGGCGTTTTAGACGTTTGGATCGCGGAATCCAAAGGTCATTTGCAGTCATCCAGCGCCGAACCGTTTCTACCGGGATATTCAGGTCAAATATGCTGCTGAGCTTCTCATGGGCCAAGGTAGGTCCAAATCCCAGCAGATGTTCAGAAATAATGGAAAGACATTGCGATTTTAATAAATCGTCATGGCGACGATGGCCAGGTTGACCACGGCTGGCATGCGCCATACCTGAAACACCATCTTGATTGAGCTTCTGCAATAACCGGGTAATTTGACGGGTTGAAAGATTAAGGATTTCAGCAGCACGGACTTGTGTAATACGATGATCTCGAACGTCTTGCAGAACAGCAAGACGTTGAATTTCTTTGTCAGACATAGTGATCAGCATCTATATTTCATATCCAGTCCATGATGTTTAAACCATCATAAACTAGACATTTTTATTGGTGAGAATATAGACATTTTGAATGGTGAGTAACATTTTAGATTCGTATAACGTGTATTATGTTAATTTTAGAAAAAATAAATAAATTGGATATCTAACATATGTATGATTATTGGTCTTCTACTCCTGAATTTATAAATGAAAAAAATAAAGAATTTATTTTTGTTTGCAATCATGCTTTAGAGGCAGATGAACAAGTAACTATGAGCATCCAATATAACCTTTCGAGAGTTAAATTTACTCGATCACAATTACCATCACACATTTCTAATTGTCGAATTATTTATGATATTAGAGGACAATTGATAGACGTCCATATACAGGAAAAAATAGTTAATCAATTAAGCCTAGTCGCATCTGTGGAGTTTAAAGAATAATGGGGTTACAAGTCATAATCCGTTGCGAGAACGAGAATGAGATAATTGAATCTTTGAAAGGTGTTATTGATTCTTGTGAAGGCTTCTTTATAGATAAAAACTTATTTGGCTTATCAATTCCAACAAATATTCTTGATTTTGTTGGTGAGGATAATATTTGGGCTGCCCTTAAAAATTTTGATGTATATGACCTCTGGGCAGGAAACTGGCATTACAAAAAGCCCCCCATTTAACATAATGGCTGTTATACGAAATAAAAAAACCTAGGCACTGGCCTAGGTTTTAAATTTAAAAAAACAAATAAAAATCAGTGTAATAAACTCAATTTTAGCGTTTCGTATAAGGTGTATTATGTTAATTTTAGAGAAACTTAAATTTTGCTCTGTTCTTTTATAATTTTTCGAGCATCTAAAATATGTACAAAGTAAAGAATAAATAAGAGACTTAAAGTATATTTAAAATATTGAATAAACAAAATCAATCCAGGTTTAGCAAAATATAAAGCTTTGTTAAGAACATATCCCTTTGAGCCTGTTTCTGGAAGTGTTGGATCACTTGGAAACCAAGTTAAGCTGATACAAATGATAAAAAAAATAAAGAAAAAGGTCATGGTTGCACTGTACATGGCTAGACCATCACGAGTTCTTATCTGTTTAATAACATCGTTTTGTACCTGTAATTGGATCTCTGGTTTCAAGCCAATAAATTTTCTGCTGAAAAATATAAGAGCAATTGTGATCCAAGTACACATAGCAAAAAAGTCGTTTAAAAACTTATGTTTTGATGAAATTTGAAGTTGTTGTGTATTAGGAAAAATTCCTCTGAACTCAAAATCGAAACAAATTATAGTCAAGGCTATAACAAAGGGGATAATTAAAAAATAATAAAATGGAGCAATATTATCTAAGTAGTTCGTAATCGAATTTGTTTTATGTATTGTCATTAAAGATATTCTATATTGCCCTATATACCTGATTATAAATAAAATTTATACAAATTAAAATATCTAGAATATTTTCATTTAACATAATGGCGCTTATACGAAATTCTGTTGTAGCCCCATACATTCAAGTTTATTTCTTGCATGAATGTATCCTATAGGATACATTACTCTTATGTACTCAATATATACCACTGAAGTCTTTGATGACTGGTTTACTAAGTTAAAAGACCAGCAGGCAAAAATACGTATACAAGTCCGAATTGATCGGGTTGAAGATGGAAACTTTGGAGATACTGAACCAGTAGGTGAAGGTGTCTCTGAATTACGTTTCTTCTTTGGACCTGGCTACAGGATCTATTACTGTAAGCAA
>NZ_VPCT01000008.1:0-135229 GCF_013418055.1 Acinetobacter sp. YH12208 | reverse complement strand
GAACTTTTTTGCCAAGCTCAAGCAGTATCGTGCTATTGCCACACGCTATGATAAATTGGCTCAAAACTTCTTATCAGCGATCTACCTGGCTTCAACAATCATTTGGCTTAATTGATGACACGCCCTAGTTAAGTTCCAATTTTCGCACTTATCGTATTACATATTGCATCGACAAGAAATTTATAGGGGATATCCTTCATCCATTGAGTATTTGGAGCCTTTCTATAACTTTCTCGGAAAATGTTAGCCAATAGTTCTAGGTTTTATATGTAGAATTAGAGTTTACCCGAGTATCGTGTGATTAAAGTACCTATGATGCTTATTTCATTCAGTGAAGAGCATGCTGATTTTGAAATGTATCGAGACAAAGATTGTCATCAATTAACGCGAGTGAATCGTTTCAAAGGGGGATGTCCAGTTTGTTTCTCTGATGCCCTTCCTAGGGATGGAAAGTCAGATCATGGTGTTCCTCTGGTTGGATGATATATAGAAAGTCCTGTTGCCTATGACTATAGTTTTGACCAGTATACTACTGACTGGAAGCTTTTTAAGTGATCATCATAGTGAAAGCAGAAAGGTATAATTAAGCTAATGAGCGGCTCCTTCATTTATACAATAAATGCAGATCATGCAAATCATGTCTATATGGTAGGTGACTTACATGGCTGCCATAGTTTGTTGATGCAAGAACTCAAGAAAATCAATTTTGACTTTCACAATGATTTACTCATTTGTACTGGTGATCTTGTAGATCGAGGTACAGAGAATCTTGAGTGTATTTCTTTGCTAGAAGAATCATGGTTTCACACCGTTAGAGGAAATCATGAAGAAATGTGCATGATGTCGGCACATGATCCTAAAATAAAAGATATGCATACACGTCATGGCGGGGAGTGGTTTTATCAACTCAGCTTGGAAAAGCAATCTGAAATTAGAGCTCATTTCCAACAATTGCCTTTAGTCATAGAGGTTCAAATGGCACATAAAATCATTGGGGTAGTGCATGCAGATGTCGATATTCATGATTGGAATGCTTTTAAGTATGATATTGCACAAGGTGACTATAAAATTTCAGGTGTAACTTCTGCCTATAGTAATGCATTATGGGGGAGAGGGAGAATTCGTCAGCATTCAGCTCACTATGATATTGTTGATGGTATTGATGAAATTTATCTAGGCCACACAATTGTAAAAGAACATACTAAAATTGATAATTGCCATTATATTGATGTCGGCTCTTCTTTCACCAAGAAGCTTTGTATTGTAAAAATCCAGTAAACACGGTGATGTGGTAGGGGAGTTCGGTGGTGAAAAAAGTTCAACTGGTCAAAAAAACAACACTTGAATCATGTATCCTAGCTTGTATCCTGTAATTTTTTAATATTAATTAGTGTAATAAAAACAATAGGGTAGGAGAGGGTTGTTGTCCGTCTGGGCCCACCAAATTTTATATTTATATAGCTTTATATAAGATCTAAACCCTTAACTCTAAAAGAGTTAAGGGTTTTTGTGTGTCTTAAGAATACTCAGGTAGACTCGTAGAAAAACACCCTATTCGTATCCTTGTTTGTATCATAAATTTAAAATATAACTCAGGATACAGGAGCCTAGTTTAATCTAGGAAAATCATAATTTTATTGCTAAATCTAAATTGCTCACAGATACCCAATTTGCAGTGTTAAAACCTAAAGAATTAGAGTATAGGGTTTCGGATATTATGGGTTTGTATTTAAAAGTCGTTGTAACAGGTAAAAATCATGGCAGTTGCGGTTTAAGAATACACTTGGTAAATGGACATAGCTTGGGACTTATCCAGTAATCTCAGTCAGAGAAGCATGTTCAATGGCCATTAAGTATTAAAATGGTGAACTCATTTTAAAAACTAAAAATGAGAAGTTATTGAAAGCTCAACAAAAAGAGAACCTATTGTTTGGTAATTTACTGATTAAATGGATGAAGACAAAGCAAGCTGTATGAACTGATAAAACTTATAAGAAAGAGTATCAGTCGATAGAAAAGCATATATTGCCAGTATTTTGTTATCGTCTATTCAAAGACATACCTGCTTCGGAGTGGAAAGGATTTTTCCAATAAAAACAATTAAATGAGCAGATATTCAATCGATTTGAAAAACTAATTTCGTATTGTCGTAATGCTTATGATTTTACCATTGACGATAATTTAACTATTACACTTAAATAAAAATTAGGCAATATTTGCATCAACTTATAAAAAAGAGGTCTGGCTTCAATAGATGAGTTTTATGAGCCATTCTTGAGGATTTTTTATCTAGAAGAATTTTACCTCAGGAAAAAAGTTTATATTTATGAATGGACTGTGATGCACTTCAAAAAAATATCAGGAAATAAGATGAAAAGTAGATGAAATGCATTTTACAACTGAGAAAATTATGCTAATAAATAAGAGATGATTTTTTAGTCAGAAATCATGATGTTTCAGGAAGGAATATCTTAAGAAGCGTATTAAAAAAATGATTAAACAGGAGTTTCAAGATGCTTCAGCTATTAAGAAAATTATTTTGCTTGCATATCTATGAGTACGAGCAAATGCAGGAAATCGGGGAACACAGGGAGTGTCGTAAGTGTGGGATCAATAAGGACTGATGTTTTACAAAAAAAAGTGAGCGAGGGCTCACTTTTTTTATGCTTATACTTGGCTAATTTCCGTTAAAATTAGAGTGAAATTCCAAGCTGATGATCGGGCATATGAGCAAAAATTTTCATGCAGATACCTATATCGTAGACAGCAATCTGGCAGATACGCTGCATTGGCTTAGTCTGCATCAAGACAGTTATGAGTCTTTTAGCTATGATGCAATCACTCAGGAGTTGGTGGTGCATCATGCCAATGGAATGGATCAAATCAGAGTTGGAGATTATCTGAATGCCCGCTATGGCATACTGATTACTGCACATAACTTTTCAGCGACTTAATTCACTCCTATATTGCTTAGCCTGCCATCGCATCGGTCGCCAATGCACGTACACTTGGTTTAGGCTGCTCTGCAACCAGACCTAATTTCTCAAATAGCTTTTGGTCACGACCTTGGGCAGTATTTGGGGTGGTCAAAAGTTTTTCACCCGAGAAAATGGAATTGGCACCGGCCATAAATGCCAGAGCCTGATCTGAATCGGTTAACGATTCACGGCCCGCAGAGAGGCGGATGTAGCTTTTTGGCATCAAGAGGCGCGCCACTGCAATGGTACGAATCCATTCAATAACATCCAGTTTTTCTACATCTGCCATTGGTGTGCCTTCAATTGGAACCAGCATATTGATCGGGACAGATTCAGGGTGAATGACCAGCGTGGCAAGTTCATATAATAAACCAATCCGGTCATTACGGCTTTCGCCCAGTCCGACAATACCGCCACTACATACTTTTAAACCGGCTTGACGCACATAATCTAAAGTATCGAGACGGTCATCAAAGCTTCGGGTACTGATAATATGTGAATAATATTCACGAGAAGTATCCAGATTGTGGTTGTAGTAATCCAGACCGGCATCTTTCAAACGTTCTGCTTGGGATGCATTCAACATGCCCAGTGTCATACAGGTTTCCAGACCGAGTGCTTTAACTTCCTGCACCATTTCCAGAACATAAGGCATATCGCGCTCATGCGGGTTACGCCATGCAGCCCCCATACAGAAACGAGAGCTTCCAGAAGCCAGTGCCTGTTTAGCCTCCTGAATGACTTTATCGACCGCGATACGTTTTTCAGCTTCTAGCTTGGAATCATAATGCGCAGATTGTGAACAGTATTTGCAGTCTTCAGGGCATTTGCCTGTTTTGATCGAGAGGAGGGTGCTGACCTGAACTGTATTGGCAGTGAAGTGCTCACGATGAACCTGTTGCGCCTGAAACAATAAATCCATTAAAGGCTGTTGATACAGTGCCTGTATTTCTTCACGTGACCAATCATTGCGTACTGCATTACTCGTGTTCATATATCTGTCCTTGTTTGTGCTTATTTATCATTCACCTCATCTTAATAAAAATGTGTGTCTGCCTCACTAGCAAAATATGACCTTCTATAACAAACAAAGCCCACACGGGGTGGACTTTGTCATTATATTCAATCCTGAAATTTTTTATTCACGATGACCCCCATGAATATTCTGATTTTGCAGATCGTCACGATGCTGCTTGTTCAGCACTCGTTCATCCTGCTCATGCTGATTGTTCTTAGGAGAATCGATTGGCCCATGTTGGGGCTGCTGCTGTTGTTGCTTCTGCTGTTTAAGCTGATCTAGCTGTTCGTGCTGTTGCTGCTTTTTATCTTGCTCTTGCATCTTCAGTCCCTCTCGTCATTTTTTCATCTCTTTCTTTATGACATAAAGTGATCAAATATTGTGTAAGCCTTATAAGAGATCGAGTGAGCCGAAGTAATAAATTGAAAATTTATGCTGTTTTGGTCAACTGTTCCTGAATCGCCCAATCAATATGCACCTGCACAATTTCGTCATGTAATGCCCGTTGATGTTGTAAAGCGTAAACAATCTTTTCATCAAAAGGTGCATTGCCCAGACCAATGGCGATATTGCGCATGAAGCTTTGATAACCTGTACGGCGCATTGGACTGCCTTCGGTCGCACTTAAGAAGGTGGTTTCATCCCATTGCCATAAATCTAGCAAGCTGACCTGATCCAGACCATGTCGTGGATGAAAATCTTCTACGGAAGTCGTTCGAGCGAAGCTATTCCAGGGGCAAATTAACTGGCAATCATCACAACCAAAAACCCGGTTACCAATTCCGCGGCGCAAATCTTCTGGAATAATACCTTTATATTCAATGGTTAAGTAAGCTATACATCGCCGTGCATCCAGCATATAGGGCTCGACAATGGCCTGAGTTGGACAGATGTCGATACAGGCCGTACAGGAACCACAATGTTTACTGGCAGGCGCATCAAAAGGGAGGTCCAGAGAAGTAAATAGCTCTCCAAGCACAAAGAAAGAACCAGACTTTTTATGAATCAGCAGGGTATGTTTACCTGTCCAGCCCATGCCAGCACTTTCAGCCAGTGATTTTTCAAAAATGGGTGCAGAATCGGCAAAAGGGCGTGATTCAAAATCGCCAACTTTTTCTCGGATTTTTGTCGCCAAGGTTTTGAGCCGACCGCGCATGATCTTGTGGTAATCCCGACCACGGGCATAACGCGCAATAATCGCGGAATTGGGTGCATACGGAACGTAACGTGGCTTTGGAGTCTCGACCAGATAATCCATACGCACGCAGATAATGCTGCGCGTGCCGGGGACAAGTAAGGTAGGATTGGCACGTTTTTCCAGATTTTCTTCCAGAAATTTCATGTCGCCATGATAGCCACGATCCAGATATTCCTGTAAGCGCGCTAATTCTGCTTGAGCATCTGGTTTGGCAATGACACAATCAGAAAACCCCAATTCTAGCGCCTGCGCTTTAATCCAGGCTTTTAGCTCGGCTGGATCTTGTTGATAGACTTGAATTTGTGCGTAAGAATCGGGAGTTGTCATAAACCAAAGACAGGGAATAAAAAATGCAGCAACAAGTTTACCATAGCCCTGTTTATCATAGCCAAAGTATTCAAGCATGGGAGCAGCGTTGGTTTCAGCAGCAAAATAGTTCCTATGGTTTGATGCAGCAGGTGGCTTGGTCAGTCACACAGCGTCTGAGTGTGCTATTTAAAGAAAAAAATATACAGAAAATAGCGGTGTGTTGTGGTCAGGGCAATAATGCTGGTGATGGTTATCTGATTGCAAAATATTTAAAACAGGCCGGTTTCGATGTAGATATTTATGCGGCTGAAAAAGGTCAATCAGTGGACTTGGCCAAAGCTTGGCAAGAAGCGCTGGATGCTGGATTGGAAGTAGGGCCGCATTTTCAGTTTAAGCATGAATATGACGCTTATATCGATGCCTTATTTGGCATTGGTTTAAATCGTGAGCTGGATGAGAACTGGCAATCCATCATCCAATTGATCAATGACCAGAAAGGTCTCAAAATCGCGGTTGATATACCGAGTGGACTGCATGCCAATACCGGTCAGCCTTTGCCTATTGCGGTTAAAGCGGATTTTACGTATACGGTTTTGGGCTTAAAGGCAGGACTGTTTACCGGACAAGCTAAGGAATATGCCGCTAAGGTTGAACTGATTTCTGCCATTCCAGTTGATGCCGAACTGCAACCAGTTGCCAAACTTTCCTCACAGCAGATTAAATTACCGAAACGTGAAGCCTTTGGTCATAAAGGCAGTTATGGTCATGTGCTGGTGGTGGGGGGGCATGCTGAAATGGGCGGAGCAGTGATTATGGCAGCAGAAGCGGCATTTGCTGCCGGAGCAGGTAAGGTCACCATTGTCTGTGATGCGAAACACCATACCGCCATTTTGTCTCGTGCGCCGAATATTATGCTGCGTGATATTAATGCTCTCAACATAGAGCAGCGCACAGCCTTAATTCAGCAGGTCGATGCAGTCTGTTTTGGTATGGGCATGGGACGTGATCAATGGGCAAAAGAGCAATATCAGGCATGGTTTAATCTCATTCGAAATTCAGACTTAGACATTGTTTTAGATGCAGATGCATTGTGGTTTTTAGCCAAACAGCCGCAACAATTAAATTCTAAAACTTACAGTACACCGCATCCGGGTGAAGCGGCAACTTTGCTTGATTGTAAAACCTTGGACATTGAAACAGATCGGATTCAAGCGATTCATGCCTTAAGGCAGAAGTATGGTGGGCAATGGGTGCTGAAAGGTTCAGGCAGTCTGATTCTGGAACAACAGCTGTATATTTGCACTGCCGGGAATGCGGGTATGGGAACAGGCGGCATGGGGGATGTGCTGGCCGGGATGATTGCCAGTCTAAAGGCACAATTTGCTCAATCCATTCATTTGCATGAAATTGTGACGCTGCATGCACTGGCAGGGGATGAACTGGCCAAAAACGGCGAACGTGGTTTGCAGGCGCAGGACATGAAACATGCAATTTATCAGGTGGTTAATCGTGAAGGCGGCTAATCTGTCTGCAATCAAGCTGAAAATTTCAGGCCAAGTGCGAGGTGTGGGTTAGCGCTACTGGTTTGCTGAGCAGGCTGTGGCACTCGATTTAAAAGGCTAGGTGAAAAATTTAAGTAGTGGCGAAGTGGAGGCTTGTTATTGTTGGCGCAGATTCACCGCTTCAGGAAATGATTGCACGAAGTTGACAAAGAGCCTGCTTGTGCAATCGGACAAGCAATTATTCCAGAGCATCTGCAATCCGACTTAGGTATTCAAGGCTTTAAAATACGGCGCTAAACATTAACGACGACGGCTGCTGACCCGACTGCGGCCACGTGCCATGCCGCCCAAAGCATTGAGTACCGCCATTTTACTCATACTACCTGAGGCATGTGCATGACAAATGGCAGCCGCCAGTGCATCGGCGGCATCCTGTTGCGGTTTGATGCTGAGTTTCAAAATATTCATCACCATCATCTGTACCTGCTCTTTATCGGCAGCGCCATAACCCACTACAGACTGCTTGATCTGGCGCGCCGTATATTCAGCAACTTTTAAATCCAGATTGACCAGCGCGGCAACAGCAGCACCACGGGCCTGACCCAGTTTCAAGGCAGAGTCAGGGTTTTGTGCCATAAAGACCTGTTCTACCGCGGCTTCTGTTGGGCCATAAAATTTTACAATCCGCTCTACACCGGCAAAAATTCGTTTTAAACGTTCAGGCATTTCCGTGGTTTCTGTGCGGATCGTACCGGCATCGACAAAAGTCAGTTTGGAGCCGTCTTTTTCGATAATTCCGTAACCGGTTAAACGAGAACCGGGGTCAATCCCAATAATTAATGACATGCCCGCACTTTAAAAATAGAATAATGCCCATATTGTTACATAAGCGTATCAAAAAAGCTTGATCCTGATGAAGCAGTTGATTACATCATCCTATTATTTATTTTACTGAGATTAGATTAATTTTCATGAAATTATTTCTTATTATCCTTGCAGGCTTAATCCTAGAAGTATTTGTCTGGATTGGCGTGGGTGACCTCGTCGGGAGCATGTGGTACGTATTTTTCTGGTTTGTGGCTGCATTTTTTATTGGTATGAACCTGATCCGTAAATATTCGGCCGGTGTGATGCCACAGATGCAGCAAATGCAAATGGGGCAGATGAATGCAGATCCTGCATTAACAGGAAATTTACCTAAAATTTTAGCAGGCTTCTTCCTGCTTCTTCCTGGCTTAATTAGCGATGTACTGGCGGTACTAATGCTGATTCCAGCCGTGCAGCAAGTATTTAAAGCTGCCATGATGAAGGCGATGATGAAACGTCAGCAGGCCATGATGGAAAAAATGATGGGTGGCATGATGGGCGATATGGGGGGTGCGCAAGGCCAGAACCCCTTTGCCGAGATGATGCGTCAAATGCAGGATATGCAAAACCAGCAAGCAGGTCGTGGTGATTCAACCATCATTGATGGTGAAGCGCGTGAAGTGAAGCCTGAAGCGAAAAAAATTGAAATGAAAGATATCAATCCAAAATAAGATATCCCTCTGCAAAGTTCAAAAGGTTGTATTTAAACCGAATCTGATGATTCGGTTTTTTATTGGAATATTCTCATTAGTTTGAACAAACGTTATAATCATTTTTTATAATTTAACGCTATTTTAATGTCTCTGCTTTTTACCATCTGCCTTCTACATTTTGTTGCTCAACTAAGTCCTGGCCCTGATATTCTACTGATCGCCAAAAGTGCTGCATCTACCACACGCCAAAATGCCCTGAAAATTATTGCAGGTATTTCGGCCGGTATTATCGTGTGGGTGGTACTGACACTGGCCGGATTTACCGTTTTAATCGAGCAGTTTCCATGGGTCCAGCAGGTCTTGATGCTGCTCGGTGGAATATTCCTGGCAAAAATGGGCTGGACAATGCTCAAGGGTGGTGTGCGCAGTTTTAGGAATAAACATCAGCCCGAAGATGATTCCAATGAACTGGCACAACCCAAAAATTACTTTATGTTGGGTCTATGGACCAACCTCTCTAATCCTAAAACGCTGATCTATTTTAGCAGCGTATTTTCACTGGCACTGAGTTCATCAGCCTCGGAATATCTGAAAACACAACTCGCGGTGATTATTCCCTTGCAGACTTTTATCACTTTCGCTTTACTCATGTTGCTGATTTCACAGCCGAAAATTAAAGCTCTGTATCAGCGTTCAGGGAGTTATATTGATATCGTTTCAGGCGGGCTATTTTTACTCTTTGCGTTATGGTTATGGTATGACGCGCTTATTTTGATGAATTAACTGGATGATCATCCAAAGTGGATTCGGTGGATATAAGTGAAGAAGACACTAAATTTTCTTGTGTTTTAACCGCTGTTTGATAGCGATTGGGTCTTAAGCTGGTTTCGGTATTTTCAGAACCCTGATAGCTGCGGCTACGGTTGGCACGCTCGCGTAATCCACCTTTTTTAATTAACTGAACCATTGCATATCTCTCATTCCAAGAATTGCTATTGTAAATCAAATCTGGCAGCTATGAAGCTGTTTTTCTGCATAGCGATACTGGTATTAAAGCACCATAAAAAAAGACCTGTTTTTCGGAACAGGTCTCTCAATCAGAGCTGAATAAAATTAACGAAGGCCTTTATTTTCTTCTTGTAAAACATCGAGTATAGAGTGTTGTACGGGAACTTCTTGTTGTTGTGATTGCACATAGACGTGTACCACTTTAAATACGATCGCTGTAGCAAGACAGGCCACTAGACACAAAATCCAGAAGCCAAAAGGACTGCGAATATGATGCGAACCGCAATCTGGACATGATTTTTCTGTAGATTCCACTACTTTTTCGCAGCAGGCACATTGATATTGGTAGTGCATTGTTCTTCTCCCAGGATGTTATCCTTTTTTATTCTTCGATCATGAAAGATGATTTATCACCCTATCATATGAGAGCTTTCACAGGCTTGCAATACGAGATTATCGACAGTTACAGACCATCTATACAGAATCAAAATTAATGACATGCTTATGACAAGATTAGCAAGAAGATGAATGGACGCAGTGCTTATAAAATATACTGAATCTAAACCGGTAGTTATTGAAAAATAAAGCCCGCTTCAAGCGGGCTTTATTAGGGTTTTGTTAAGGATTACTGACCTGAACGGATGATATAATCAAATGCAGACAGTGATGCTTTCGCGCCTTCACCTGTGGCAATGATGATCTGCTTATACGGAACAGTAGTACAGTCACCCGCCGCAAATACACCTTTCACATTGGTTTCGTTGCGTTCGTTAATCAGGATCTCACCACGATTTGACAATTCAACCGCTGTTGCTTTTAAGAAATCGGTATTCGGCAACAAACCAATCTGTACGAAGATTCCTGCAAGTTCAACCGTATGTTCTTCATCGGTCGCACGGTCTTTGTATTTCAGTGCAGTTACCTGTGAACCGTCACCCACCACTTCAGTCGACAAGGCATTTTTAATCACCGTGGTGTTTGGCAGGCTTGTTAATTTGTCTTGCAACACCTGATCCGCACGCAGTTTAGTATCAAATTCGACCAAAGTCACATGCTCTACAATCCCTGCAAGATCAATCGCAGCTTCTACACCTGAGTTACCCCCACCGATTACCGCAACACGTTTGCCTTTAAACAGAGGACCATCACAGTGTGGGCAGTAGGCCACACCACGGGTTTTGTATTCCTGCTCACCCGGAACGTTCATTTCTCTCCAGCGTGCACCTGTAGACAGGATGACTGTTTTCGATTCCAGTTTGGCACCATTCTCTAAAGTCACTTCTACCAGACCATTCGTTGTTTCATCTGCACCTTTGATGTTAGAGACACGTTGCAGGTTCATGATGTCAACACCGTATTCACGTACATGTGCTTCCATTTCAGCAGCAAACTTGGGACCTTGAGTTTTTTGAATCGATGTATAGTTTTCGATGTCCATGGTGTCCATGACCTGACCACCCATGCGTTCAGCCACGATACCTGTTTTAATGCCTTTACGTGCAGCATAGATGGCAGAGGTATTGCCCGCAGGGCCACCACCAATCACCAGTACATCAAAGGCATCTTTAGCATTGAGCTTTTCAGCCTCTTTTGCTGCAGAGTTGGTGTCCAGTTTCGCCACGATTTCTTCCAAAGTCATACGACCTTGACCGATATGCTGGTTGTCCTGGAACACCATTGGAACTGCCATGATTTTGCGTTCTTCCACTTCATCCTGGAAGAATGCCCCATCAATCATGGTGGCTGTTGTGCCCGGGTTGTAAATTGCAATCAGGTTTAAGGCTTGAACCACATCCGGACAGTTATGGCAGCTGAGTGATACAAATACATCAAAATCAGATTTGATTCCTAAGCCTTTAATCGACTCTAAAACTTCAGCAGATACTTTCGGTGCATAACCAGAGCTTTGCAGTAAAGCCAGAATCAGTGAGGTGAATTCATGCCCCATTGGCAGACCTGCGAAGTAGACCCGTGGTTCTTCACCTGCTTTGGCAATACCAAAGCTTGGAGCACGTTGGTTTGTACCATCAAAGCGTGCAGTGACTAAATCAGATAATGCAGCGATTTCCTCTACCAGTTCTTTGATTTTTGCAGATTTGTCGGAATCATTTAAAGTCGCCACCAGTTCAATCGGGCTTTCCAGACGTTCGAGTAGTGTTTTTAATTGAGCTGAAGTATTTTGGTCTAACATGGCTAACGTCTCCAAAGGAATAAATATTTATTTGATAAAGCGATATTAGTGCATAAATCAAAATAGGTGAAACAGTTTGTTTTTATAGTATCGATCGGAATTACTGATTTATTGAAAAATGCATCATTAATTTCAGATTTTTATATAGCGTTAGAATAAGAATTTTCAAGTAATTTAACTTGATATTTGCTTAATTCAGTTAGTATTAGGCATCTATAACAGGAGGGCTGAATCATGGAATTACAGCGCGGAATTTATCAGCATTATAAAGGGCAGCTTTATCAGGTATTACATGTCGCCACGCACAGTGAAACTGAAGAAAAGCTGGTGGTTTATCAATGTCTCTATGGGGACTATTCGATTTGGGTGCGCCCTTTAACAATGTTCACTGAAACCATTACCACCAACGATGATCGTGAAGTGGAACGCTTTAAATTAATTCAGGCGCTTTAAGCTAAAAAAGCTCAGGGAGGGGCTATGCTAAATCCAGATGAATTTGAAAAATTCATGCATGAATTATATGAAAAATTTCATATGCATGATCTCAAGCAGACAGATCGACTGCAACGATATCGCAATATAGAACCAGAATCAGGTCGATTTTTATCCATGTTGATTTGTGCCCAGCAAGCCAAAGATATTTTGGAAATTGGTACATCCACAGGCTATTCGACTTTATGGCTAGCTGAAGCTGCTCAGCATACCCAAGCAGTGATAACCACACTGGAAATAGATAAAGCACGTGTCACTCAAGCGAAACACTATGCAAATACATTGGGTTTTGAGCATCTTATTGATTTTAAAGTGATGGATGCGCAGCAATATCTAGAAGCTTCACAGCAATAGTTTGATTTTATTTTACTGGATGCAGAGCGCGATGCCTATCTAGGCTATTGGAAGCATTTGGCTCGATTACTCAAGCCAAAATGTGGGATGCTTGTGGTGGATAATGTCATTTCACATGCAGCAGAAGTGGAAGAGTTTATTCATCTGATTCAGCAAGATCAGCGTTTTATCATCAGCACTGTACCGATCGGTGCGGGTCTGCTGATGGTCGGATATCGTGAATCGCATTAGTTTTAATCCATACAGACTTTATTGAAATGTAAATTATATTCAAGATATTTATGTACGAAAGCAGCTTTATCTTCACGTCTGAGCAGGTTGTCATAAATAAATTCGGGTACAGGATGATAGAGTTCCGTATGGCCATTACTATAAACGATTTTCAGGTGGCGGCTTGAGGGATTATATTTCCATGAAATCACTATAAGCAGTTTTTGCATATGCGTTCCTCCACTGAATATTTATTTTCTTATCATTTGAACTTATGCCATGCCGTGCTGTAGATGTATAGCTATATTGTAAGAATGGGCAGAGGATTGTAAGAAAATAGCTGCAGCGAGAAATTAAAACTTATTCAGCGCAGTTTGATAGATCGCAAAGAAATAGACGATTCAAGCAATTTCGGGATAAATACACACACTCAATCTGCGTGTAAACATTACTTCTAAAATAAATAAATCAAATCAAAAGTTATAAAAAACCACGCTAAAGAGCGTGGTTTTTTTGAGTCAGTTTAATCTAATTAAAATTAGATTTTACCCACTAGGTCGATTGAAGGAGCAAGAGTTGCATCGCCTTCTTTCCATTTAGCTGGGCAAACTTCGCCTGGGTGAGCATGTACATACTGAGCTGCTTTAACTTTACGAAGAAGTTCTTGAGCATCACGACCGATACCACCGGCGTTGATTTCAACGATTTGGATTTTACCTTCTGGATCGATGACGAAAGTACCACGATCAGCAAGGCCGTCAGCTTCGATTAATACGTCAAAGTTTTTAGCAAGCGTCCAGTTTGCATCACCAACCATTACATACTGGATTTTTTTGATTTCTTCTGAAGAATCGTGCCAAGCTTTGTGTGTGAAATGTGTGTCAGTAGAAACTGAGTAGATTTCAACGCCTAATTTTTGGAATTCAGCGTAGTTGTCAGCAAGGTCACCCAGTTCAGTTGGGCAAACGAAAGTGAAGTCAGCTGGGTAGAAGAATACTACAGACCATTTGCCTTTAAGGTCAGCTTCAGTTACTTCAATAAATTGGCCATTTTGGAATGCAGTTGCTTTAAATGGTTTAACTTCAGTATTAATTAAGCTCATCATTGTCTCCATGATTGAGGTTTGTTTTGAATTTCAATTAGCTTATAGAAATTTACTTTATTGGTGAAATGGTATTTTTACATTACAAAAATCGGAAAAACCGAATCATGTAAAAATTCTCCATTTTCACAAAATAGCTTTGTTCATTGAGCAGCATCAAGATGATGGCTTCATGACAAAATTATCTCTTTTTCCTCGTGCTAACAAACATGATGCTGAAACTGAAAAATTCAAGGGCAAATCAGGAAAAAAATCCTGTTTTCCTCAAAATACTCTCGATATCAATTTAAAAATTAGGTTTATGCTTAAACTTAATCATGTGGACAGGTGAGAGTAGCGGGGTAATTTGCTCGATTTACTACGCCGAATTAAGGGAAATGAGACGAGTAAAGCCAATTTGTCCGGCACTTAACAGAACTACGACTATCTGAAAGCTAATGAACCAAGTAAAATAAACTTTTCCGGTTTTTTGATGTGGGTGTTTTCTCTGTGCAGAGTCATTTAAATGTAGATCAATGGATAATGGCGCGTGACCGTCACCGTTTAAATCGACTGAAGAAGGGGAAAGATGCCAATGCCAAGCAGTATCAGGAACTATTTGAAAAATCCAATCTGAAAGTGCGGCAGCGGCTGGAACGTCTTCCAGACATCAAGCTGAATCAAGATTTGCCCGTTACCCAATACGCTGACAAGCTGATAGCCGCGATTCAAAAGCATCAGGTCATTATTGTGGCTGGCGAAACCGGTTCTGGTAAAACCACACAATTACCGCAAATTGCCATGCTGGCTGGACGCGGCCTGACTGGTCTGATTGGACATACCCAGCCGCGTCGACTGGCAGCCCGCAGCGTATCACAGCGTATTGCTGAAGAAGTTGGCGAAAAACTCGGGGAATCAATTTCCTTTAAAGTGCGTTTTACTGAACAGGGTTCCCAAGATTCAATTGTACGCTTGATGACTGACGGTATTCTGCTTGCCGAACTGACGCATGACCGCTACCTAAGCAAATATGACACCATTATTATTGATGAAGCACATGAACGTTCGCTGAATATCGACTTCATTATGGGTTATCTGAAGCAGTTACTGCCGCGTCGTCCAGACCTGAAAGTCATCATTACGTCTGCCACACTGGATGTAAACCGTTTTAGTAATTACTTTAATGGTGCACCCATTTTTGAAGTAGAAGGCCGTAGTTTCCCGGTTGAACTGCGTTATCGCCCGATCTCGGAAATGAGCATTGGCGGCAGCGATGATGATGAATTTGATGACTTCGAAGAAAACTTGCCGCGTGCTGTGGTTAAAGCGGTAGAAGAATGTTTTCAGGATGCACAAGAAAAAGGCCATCCCGAACATGCCGATATCCTGATTTTTGCCAGTACAGAACAGGAAATTCGCGAGCTACAGGAAACCCTGATCAAGCATGGACCACGGCATACTGAAGTCTTAACCTTATTTGCCCGTTTAGCCTTGGCAGAGCAGCAAAAAATCTTTAATCCTTCCGGTGGTGGGCGACGTATTATTATTGCCACCAACGTCGCGGAAACAGCGTTGACTGTACCGAATATTCGTTATGTAATTGATAGTGGTTTTGCGCGTATTTCACGTTATAACTATCGTTCACGGGTGCAGCGCCTGCCGATTGAAGCCGTTTCTCAGGCTGCAGCCAATCAGCGTAAAGGTCGTTGTGGTCGTATTGCGCCCGGTGTTTGTATCCGCCTGTATTCAGAAGACGACTTTCTGAGCCGTCCGGAATTTACTGAACCTGAAATCAAGCGTACCAATCTGGCATCGGTGATTTTGCAGATGCAGAGTCTGGGTTTAGGCTCGCTGGAGGACTTTGATTTTATCGAACCACCGGATCACCGTTTGGTCAATGATGGCCGCAAGCTCCTCATTGAACTGGGGGCAATGGCCGAGAAAAATTCTCCTAAAACTGAAGATGATCAAGCAAATCCCTCTAAATCTCCCTTTGAGAAAGGGAGACTTCAAAGCAGTGGCTTAACCAAAATCGGTCAGCAAATGGCAAAAATGCCGATTGACCCACGTCTGGCCCGTATGATTTTGGGTGGCGCACATTTTGGTGTTTTAAACGAAGTCTTGATTATTGTTGCGGCGCTCGCGGTGCAAGATCCGCGTGAACGTCCTGCAGACAAACAAATGCAGGCCGACCAGAAACATGCCTTGTTCCGTGAAGCTGATTCTGACTTTTTGTTCTATATAAAACTCTGGGAAACATTGCACGGCAATCGCGAAAGTATGAGTGAGAATAAACGCCGTACATTTGCGCGGAATCATTTCTTGAGCTGGCTGCGTTTACGTGAATGGAAAAAAACCCATGAACAACTGGTGGACTTGGCTCAAGGTCTAAAACTGTCATTTAATGACAAAGCTGCCAGTTATGAAAATCTGCATCGTGCATTACTCACCGGCTTATTGTCGTTTATTGCCAACAAGACCGATGAACGTAATGTGTTTATGGCGGTACGTCAGCAGAAAGCCCGGATTTTCCCGGCATCGACTTTGCATAAGAGCAATACGCCGTGGGTCATGGCTTTTGAGATGGTGGAAACCTCGCAAGTGTATTTACGCACTCTGGCCAAGATTGAACCGGAATGGATACTGATAGCCGCCCGCGATCTGCTCAAGCATCATTATTTTGAACCGCACTGGTCGAAAAAAGCCGGTGTAGTGAACGCTTATGACCAGATTTCATTATTTGGTCTGATCATTGAGCCAAAACGAGCAATCAATTATGAAAAAGTCGATCAGGCTGCGGCGCATGAAATTTTCTTACGCGATGCTTTAACTACAGGTCATCTCGGTATTAGTCCGCCATTTTTAAAGCATAACTTGCTTAAACTGGAAGAAGTCGAACGGGTAGAAGACAAACTGCGTCGTCGTGATCTGGTGGTAGACGAAGAAACCATTTACCAGTTCTATGCATCTAAAGTGCCAGCTGAAGTGGCCAGCCGTCGTACTTTTGAAGATTGGCGGGCTACGGTTGAGCCTCAGCAGCCACGTTATTTATTTGTTGATGATGATGCATTATGGCTGAATGACCGTCCAACCACACAGCAATTTCCTGACTATTTACGTAATGGTGAACTTCGTCTGGCAGCGACCTATCGCTTTGATCCGAGTCATGATGAAGATGGCGCGACAGTTAAAATTCCACTGCAAGCCTTGGCTCAGGTAGATGAAGCAATCTGGTCCTGGGGAATTCCAGGCTGGCGTCTGGACCTGATTGAAGCATTGCTAAAAGGCTTGCCGAAGGACAAGCGCCGTAATCTGGTGCCAATTCCAGATACTGCACGAAAACTCATGGCAAAAGTCGATGTACAGGATCTGCAGAAACATATCTTTGGTTTCCTGGCGTTCCAGTTACGTGGCGATCAAATCACTGAGAAAGATTTCAGCTTTGACCGGGTCGAACAGTATCTGTTACCGTTTATTAAAGTCACTGATGAAAAAGGTCGTGTCATTGAACAGGGTCGTGATTTGTCAGAGCTGAAAGCACGTTGCCGGGCTGAAACCCATAGTCCGGTCAAGCAGCTGAAAGGTGAATTTAAAACCTTCCCGGAAAGTTTTGTGTTTGAAGCCTCACAAAAAGTCACGGGTGTCGTGGTCAAGCAGTATCAGGCGCTGGTGCCGACCAAAGCCTTTGCTGCACTGGAGCAAAAAGATGAGTCGGGCGTGGTGATTCAGACCTTTAACGATCAGGCGGAAGCGATCAAAAAACATCGTGAAGGGGTGATCCGACTGGTGCATATGCAACTGGGAGACCTGATTCGCCAGTTAAAAAAACAGATCTCCAAACCTTTGGCACTGGCTTATTCGCCACTCGGTGACAAGGCCCAACTAGAACAAATGTTAGTTTATGCCACACTGCAAGTGTCCATGAATGAGCTACCTGTCAATGCGCAAGAGTTCCAAAAACTGGTTGAAGATGTAAAAAAATCTTTCTTAAGTCATGGGCAAGTTACCCTGAAAGAGATTACAGATATTTATATCCAGTGGCAGGAAATCCGCCGGAAATTATTGGTTTTAGACCATTCTGTGTTTGAGAAAAATATCAATGATATTGAAGATCAACTTGATTTAATGAGTCTTTCTGACTTTGTATATCGTAAACCATCCGATGTATGGATCGAATTTCCACGTTATTTGAAAGCCTTGATCTTGCGTTTAGACCGCTTGCCCAATAATCTACAAAGGGACAATTCCGCCATTGACCAAATTGATCAATGGATGGAAAAATTGTTCAAGTTTAAAGATGACCCTCGTCTGAAAGAATTGTACTTCATGGTCGAGGAGTTAAGAATCTCATTGTTTTCACAACCGATGAAAACAAAAGCACCCGTGTCTCCAACTCGCTTGCAAAAAGTATGGGATCGTCTTGGAATCAGTTAAGATATAGGTAATTCAGAGAAGGAGTTTTACATGGGCATCCGCATTACGGGTACTGGCTTGTTCCATCCGGAAAATGTCATCACCAATGAAGAATTAGTTGAAAGTTTAAATGCTTATGTGGAACTGTTTAATCACGAAAATGCGGACAAAATCGCTGCAGGCGAAATTGAAGCGCGTCGTGGTTCTAGTGCAGAATTTATTGAAAAGGCATCTGGTGTCCAACGCCGTTATGTTGCGGAAAAAAGCGGTATTCTAGATCCGAAACGTTTACGTCCGAATTTACCTGAACGTGCAGATGATGAAATTTCACTGCAAGCAGAATGGGGTGTAATCGCAGCCAAGCAGGCGATGGAAAATGCAGGCGTAACTGCTGAAGATATTGATATCGTGATTTTGTCATGCTCGAATTTGCAACGTGCTTATCCTGCCGTTGCCATCGAGATTCAAACCGCTTTAGGAATTAAAGGCTATGCCTATGACATGAATGTGGCCTGCTCGGCAGCAACATTTGGTCTGAAACAGGCCTATGATGCGATTAAGGCTGGTGCGCGTCGTGTGTTATTGGTTAATGTGGAAATTACCTCTGCACATACCGATTTTCGTTCACGTGACTGTCACTTTATTTTTGGTGATGTGGCAACCGCTTCAATTATTGAAAACACTGAAAGCAAAACCGGTTTTGAAATTCTGGATTCCGAGTTGTTCACCCAGTTCTCGAATAACATCCGCAATAACTTTGGTTTCTTGAATACCTCTGAAAATGCCGACATTGATGACAAGCGTTTCCGTCAGGATGGCCGTAAGGTCTTTAAAGAAGTCTGCCCACTGGTTGCGAAAATGATTACAGCGCAACTGGAGAAGAATCAGATTGCACCGACTGGCGTGAAACGCTTCTGGCTCCATCAAGCCAATGCCAGTATGAATGAACTGATCCTGAAACTGGTGGTTGGCAAAGAAAATGCCAAACCTGGTCTGGTGCCGATGATTCTGAACGAGTTTGCCAATACTTCTTCTGCAGGCGTGATCATTGCATTACACCGCACTGCCCATGAAGTGGAAGATGGTGAATACGGCGTACTTTGTTCATTCGGTGCTGGTTATTCAGTGGGTTCGATTCTGGTTCAAAAACGTGTGGCATGATCCGCAATAAATAGAGAGTAGACAGATTGCAGGCCAAGCATGACGGGCAGTGGATCAGGCGTTTAAGTGCCTTCTCCAAGTTATATTTTACCCCGACATTTTTAGGGGCTGAGTATATGGATGCCAGTCGACCTGCAATGTATGTCGGTAATCATTCCATGTATGGCATCTTTGATGCGCCGATGCTGATTGATTACCTCTACAACGAACATAAGGTGGCTGTGGTCAGTATTGCAGATCATAGCCATTTTTATGTGCCGCTGTGGCGTAAAGCCGTGAAAAAGTTTGGTGCCATTGATGGAACACAAGCCTATGTGCGTGCTGCGATGCAGCAAGGCTATTCCATTCTGGTCTTTCCGGGTGGCGGTCGTGAAGTGCTCAAACGTCAGGGTGAGCAGTATCAGCTGATCTGGAAGCAGCGTTACGGCTTTTTAAAGCTGGCGCAAGAATTCAACTATGATCTTGTCCCTTTTGCCGCTCTCGGTGCGGATGAGGTCTATGAGATTGGCTTTAATGCCAATAAGATTATCCAGCATAAGTATTTCCAAACACTACTTAAAATACCACAACTCAATAAATTACTACGTCAGGGCGATGTGATTCCTTCTCTGCCCAAACACCTGTTGCCAAAACGCTTGCCCTTTTATTTTCAGTTTATGCCACGACTATCGATTGCTCAGGTGCAGACGCAAGAGGAGCTGGTTGAGTTTCGGCATAGCTTGCAACAGCATATTTATACGGGTTTGGCGGCGCTCACTGTGCAGCGTCAGCAAGATCAGCAGGCAACCGAATCCTCGTTGTAAATCCAAGTTGTGACATATTGAGATGCGCTATATTTAGAAGTCATCCTGCAGTGCTGTTTTATTGTGCGAGTACTGCCATAATGTATGGTCAAATAGTCGATGATCGAGGGCTCAACATGATTCAATATAAAAATAAAATAAATAGGTGCGTATATGGAACAGGGTGGTTGGGTAGCGCCGTTAAAATTGCTGGCACAACAATGTTTGCGGATTTCTCCGGAGTTGAACCAGCTTTATCTGGATCAGATGGCGATGATTGGTCATCTGACTGCACAAAATCTATTAAAAATTCAGCAGGGTCAATACCGGATTGAATTGCTGGACGGGTTGTTCTATATCCAGTTTTATACTGCATATGCACTGGACTCCGGAACTGCACCCGTTTTGGTCGAGAGTCATTTTTATTTTCAGCAATACAAAGCAGAAGCGCTAGAAGAATTTTTTTTACAGGATATCTATTTCCTGACTGGGGACTTGAAACCGCAGCATTCGCTGTATTTACGTGACAAAGCCAAGCAATTACGCAAACTGATTCTGAACCAGGTCTATGAGGCGGTAAATGGCCCAGCACGGGTATTGGCATTCCTGCAACAGATGTCGGTGGTTCAAGCTGAGATTATTGATCATCATTTAATAGAGGCCGGGTTGTATACAACACCAGTCATGCAAAACGTTGTTCTGGACGAACAGGATATTCCCCCGCAAATTCTTGAAAGCTTGCAACAGGCTTTTTCTTTGGCATTTCTACAGCAGGATGAGTTCCTGTCCATCCAGTCCTTAATGGACACTCTGGATGAATTCTGTTTTAGTGCCGCACAGTTTTTGCATCCGGCGACGTTTCGGATTATGTCCTTGTCTTTTGAAGAGCGTTTTAATTTACATGAACTGAATGATCACAGCGATGATATTCGGCTGTTGTATCGACATGCCGAGGAGCAGAGCCACCTGCTCGGTTTTGTCCGTTTGATGAACCGTGAGGTCTGGCATCGCGATGACTTATTAGCCAAACGAAATTTTCTGGAAAATCATCCCTATTTATGGCAAAAAAAGGTGGCCCGATTACCACTATTTGACTGTCATCGTGCAGTGAACTGGATTTTCAGGCAACCAGCCGAAGTACTGGACTGGATCAGTAGCAATATTCAGCACAGCAGCGTGCGGGTGGCAGTGACGGCCTTAAGTTTTGTAGACAGCCATCATATTCATCCGCAGATTATTCTGGCGACCTTACAATATTTTCAATATGTCTCAGCGCGACTGTTTATTCATAGCATGCATGAATATGCAATCCAGCATGACTGGTTTCAACATCAGCATAATCAGGCGGTGGTCTTAAAAGGCACACGCCAATCGATGGATGATCAGCGGATTGCCATCACTCCCTCGATTCTGTATCTGGACGAATGGATAGAACTGCTGCGTAACGTGGTCAAAATGGATGATCAGATCACCAAGAAAGTCTATTTGCAACTGAGCCGGGTGATGCAGGCATATATGCAGCATCTATATAAAATTACCACACATCTTCCAGAAGAAGTCTTGACCTATATTCAGCCTCAAAGCCAGCAGAATCGGGATTTCTATCATGTGTTGCAGCGCTATCGGATTCCTTTTGTCGAATTTAGACAGCTGTTTTATTTACACAGTGGACATGTGCGTGAGTCTGTATTTGACAGTTATGTGCGTGACTATCTGGTGGAATATTTTTCCAGTCATAACGAGATTCCGAAAAACCTCAGCTGGAGTGGATTATTCGCTCAGGCCGTGATCTGGCATGATCAGATTCAGAAGCAGGAAATGATGGCCAAGCTGAAAAAAGAGTTTGCGCTCGTAACTTGGTCACCTTTGACGCAGGCCTCATTTTTATTATATTTCAACTGGCGTTTTGAGGAGCTTAAAAATCTGGATCGTATTCTGGAAGAATCCAAGGTTTTCAGGAACTGTCTGGCTGCCAGTTATGCCCAGCAGATTATTGAAGGGCAATATGTGGCCTTTCGCATGTCGCATCCGGATGTGCGTTTACCTTTAATTCTGGGCTGTCGAATCGTCAATGGGCAAGTGATCTTCGATCAGTTGGAATATCCGAACAATCAAAAGGCAGAAGCTGAATATAGCAATATCGCGATGCATTTTATCAACTGGCTCAACTTGCAGGCTTAAGTGCAAGATTAAGTGGTTTTCCGCCATGACGCTTAACTTTTCTGCCAAAAATCGTTAGGCTATAACCGTTCTTTCACGGTATTGCTCTTATGAAACAGGAAACTGCCCTTAAGTTACTCAAAGCAGGAGAAAATGTCTTTTTAACCGGTTCTGCGGGTGCAGGAAAAACCTATACGCTGAATCAATATATTAATTATTTAAAAGCGCGTAAAGTCGCCGTCGCGATTACGGCATCGACCGGTATTGCAGCCACGCATATGAATGGTATGACCATTCATACCTGGGCCGGCATTGGGATTAAAGACTTTTTGTCCGAAGATGACTTAAAGCGCATGAAAGAGCGTAAATACTTAAAAGAACATCTGGAAAATGCCCAAGTTCTGATTATTGATGAAATTTCCATGCTGCATGCCAAGCAGCTGAATCTGGTCAATCAGGTGCTGAAATATTTTAAGGACAGTGATGAAGCCTTTGGCGGTATTCAGGTAATTGTGGCCGGGGATTTTTTCCAGTTGCCGCCAGTCGGTAAGAATGACGAGCGTAATCGCGATAAATTCTGCTTTATGTCGGAAGCCTGGGTAGAAGCCAAGTTTCGGGTCTGTTATCTGACCGAGCAGCATCGTCAGGGCAATGATTATCTGAATGACATCCTGAATGCGATCCGTGCGCAGGCGATTAGCCATGAACATCGCACGGCTTTACAGGCAACCCGACATCAAGAAATCGGCGATACCTATACGCGTCTGTATACCCATAATATGGATGTGGATAGTCTTAACTTTAAACATCTGAATGAAATTGACAATGATCCGCGCCAGTTTGATGCCCAGTGTGATGGCAATGAAAAGCTGATTGAAACTTTAAAATCTTCAGTACGTGCACCAGAAGCCTTAACCTTGAAAAAGCATGCCAAAGTCATGTTTGTAAAAAATAACTTTGATATGGGCTATATCAACGGCAGTCTGGGTGAAGTGATCAGTTTTGAAGAAGACGATGAATATGGTGTGCTGCCCAAAGTAAAACTGACCGATGGCACGACCTTGGTGGTGGAGCCGGAAACCTGGTCGGTAGACAATGAAGCTGGTAAGACTATTGCCAGTTTCCAGCAAATTCCTTTACGCTTGGCCTGGGCGATTACCATTCATAAATCTCAAGGGATGACCTTGGAAGCAGCAGAAATTGATCTGAGTCATACTTTCGAGAAAGGTCAAGGTTATGTGGCGCTGTCACGGTTGAAAAGCTTAAATGGCTTACGTTTAAAAGGCTTTAATGAGCAGGCTTTGGAACTTGACAGTTTAGCGATTAAAGCTGATCGTCGTTTTCAGGAACTTTCTGATGAAGCCGAAGCGAATTTTGAAAATGTCGATTTGACTGCGCAGCATAAAGCCTTTATTCGTCACTGCGGTGGCACATTGAATGAAGCAGAAATCCAGCGCAATGAAAAGAAAATTTCCAAGAGTGGCACGAAGCAGAGTTATGCCACTGCCACACTGGATGAAACCCGAGCACTGTTTGAAGAAGGCTATGAAGTTGCGGATATCGCGACTGAACGTGGTCTGACGCCAGCGACAATCATTAATCATCTAGGCCGTTTACACAAAGAGCAGGGACTGGATATTTCGGTGGCTCATCCGGGTGAGGAAGTGGTGGAGCAGGTGCGTAAAATTTATAAACGCTTAACCAAACGTCAAAGTGCTGAGCATTTTAATGATGATGGCTCGATTAAGTTGCGCCCGATTGTAGAACTCACCACGCCTAAAATGGCCTATGACCAAGTCCGTCTGGCACTGTTATTTGTAGAGTAATCCCCGAAATGATCCTTCAGAACTTTTAAGATGCATAGTTTATTCGTATACGGCACGCTTCGTCCGCAGCAACCCAATGCCCATGTCATGGAGCGGATTGGGGGAAGCTGGAAAGCCGCTTATATCCGTGGGCATTTGCAACAGCGTGGCTGGGGGGCTGAATTTGGTAGCCCGGGCATTCAGCTCAGTGATTCGGGCGAGACTGTTCAGGGTTATGTATTTATATCTGAGCATCTTCCCCAATATTGGGAAGAGCTGGATGCGTTTGAAGGTGATGAATATCAACGGATTCCGGTTAAAGTATATTTGGAAAACGGCGAGATGATAGAAAGTTTGGTTTATGCCTTAAAAGATTAGGCTCGGATTTGTCATGCAGTAAATTTCAAATTTTTATCAGGTCACAGCTTGTTAAAGATCATTCTATTTTTTTGTATCGCTTTTATTTTAGCTTGGAAAGCTTACAACCAAGATGAATCTTCCGTTGATCTGATGACATATCCTGAGCAAGCTTGAAACACTGCTTTAAAGCTTGGTGCAAGGTAATCAATAGATGACCTGCATATTATAGGTCATGTGATGTATTTTTGTTATAGGTCATGTGATGTATTTTTGTTATAGGTCATGTGATGTATTTTTGAGAAATCTTTGCATACTGGTGATGCGTGCTGATGATTTGAATCTATTGCGTACCAATCAATAAGGATAAAATCCCGGCTGCAATCAGCGGCCCGACAGGTACGCCGCGTAACACCGCCACACCTGCTACAGTACCAATCAATAAGCCCGCGACAATATCCGGTTGATTCGACATCAGTTTCACACCGCGGCCACCGAGCCAAGCCACAAAAACACCAATGGCAATGGCCAGTAAAGATTTCCAGCTGAGAAATGACTTGAGAATACTTTCTCCGGCAATTTTGCCACTCGCAATCGGTGCCAATACCCCGATGGTTAAAATAATAATTCCAATATTCAAACCATGTTGTTGTACATAAGGCAACAGGTCGTGTAGCGGGGTAATTTTAAGAACAATCAGTACCGCTGCAGCGATGGTGACAGCACTATTGTGACTGAATATACCACAGGCCAGTAATACCAAAAGAACCATCAAATTTAAATCGAGTTGTGACATGGGCGGGAGAGGAAACATGGAAAATGCCACCATTGTAGAGCGTTTCAGCTGGTGATACGAAGAAAATAAGCGAAGCAATCAATTTAGGTGTGTTTCAGGATAGAATGCACAACTCTTCACGCGATACAGGTTTAAGCAGATGCTATTGGAAAAAATGTTGCAGTCACAAGGTTTCGGTTCCCGCAAGCATTGTCAGCAATTGATTAAAAATGGTGCTGTTTCTATCCAGAATGAAGTGATTGATCATCCTAAACATAAACTGGATTTGAATGATTTAGACTTCGAGGTCTATGGCAAGGCCCATCGCTATCGAGAGAAAGTCTATATCGCTTTAAACAAACCGCAGGACTATGAGTGTTCGCATCAGGCCACGCATCATTTTAGTGTGTTTGATCTGTTTGATGAGATGCTGCTGAATCGTGGCATTCAATGCGTGGGTCGTCTGGATCAGGACACCACCGGACTGTTATTGTTGACTGATGATGGCCAGTTTCTGCAAGCGTTAACACATCCGAAAAAACATGTGGCCAAAGTTTATCAAATGCAAACGGCAGATCCAGTCACTGATGCTCAGCTACAGCAACTGGAACAAGGCGTTGAGCTACGCAATGAAAAAGGTATTTTTGCAGCCACTGAAGTGATACGTCTGTCTGAAAGCCGTCTGCAAATGAGCATTCATCAAGGGGTATATCATCAGGTGAAACGCATGCTGGCAGCCGTCGGAAATAAAGTCGAGCAATTGCATCGTGCTCAAATTGGTGCTTTGGCTCTGCCTGAGCTGGCTGAAGGAGAATGGATCTATTTAAATGCAGAACAGGTGGCTTTGGCAAAATTCCGTTCAGAAGAATAATTGAGTTATTCTTCTCAAGTTTATTTGAACGATCAGATTTTATCTCAGGAAACAATGATAGGTCTGAAACTCATTATCCTTAATAAATCCCATAGATTCATACAATTCATGCGATTGGTAATTGTTCTTTTGGGTTTCCAGGGTAATTCTTAAGGCCTGTTCATGTTTGGCAAATAAAATTGCGGTATCAATCAGTTGTCTGGCTGCACCCTGACGCCGAAATATCGGGGTGATATAGACATCATCCAGAATATAATAGGTCGAGCAGGCCACCGAAGAAAAACCCAGATACAGGATAATAAAGCCGGTAAAAGTATCATCTTTGGTATTAATGAAAATGACGGTCTGTCCATCTTCAAAACGTTGTTTTAAAAATTGGTAGGAGAGTTCGGGGTTAGAGGAGGTGCCATAAAATTGTCGATATTCATCGAATAATATCGCAAGCTGATTCAGGTCTGCTGATTGAGCGCGTCGTACGAGCATTGCATCCTCCATGCTAATTTTTTATTCATTATCAGCATCAAGCATAGCGAAGTTTGTCAGTGGCCGGCTTTAGAAATTGTTCGGAAATGCAACAATGTTAAATTTTGTCGCTTTCACCTAAAATGGCATTCAGTTCTTCAAATAAATCCAGATGATCATCATCGAGCTGGATTTCCTGATCATCCAGAGAATTGAGTGTTGAATTTGGCAAGCTGCTTTGCCCATTCTGGATCTCATTTTGCTTCAGTTTGCGCAGTCGGATCAGTTGTTCCAGATTAATATTCTGGTTTTCAATCGAGAAGGGGATCGATTTGGTAATCACCACCTGTTTGAAAAAAAGACGCACGGCCTGAGCTGGCGTAATCCCCAATTGCTTAAATACCGCAAAGGCTTGTTTCTTCTCTTGCGAGTCCAAGCGAATTTGATAAACTTCAGTTTTTCTCATAATATTTTTAAAGCTTTAAATTACTTAACTTTTCGCCTTTATTCTAATCAATTACGTTTGAAATTCAATCTTAAAGCGACCGATTTTAGAAAATAATCTGTAATGACAAGCGATTTACAGTGTCAATTCAAGTCTGGAGCTGAAATTCATGCTTTTCTGCGTGATCGGATCGATGAATTGAATATGTTGGGCCAATAAGCTTAAAGGGGCAGAAAAATCATCTTCGGCTTTGTGCGCTATCCGTGGATAAAACGGATCATTCTGAATTGGAATACCGAGATGATTCAAGTGCACGCGTAATTGGTGCTGTTTGCCAGTGTGTGGTTTCAGTTCATATTTGGCCCATTCTTTATTATGTTCTAACAGCTGGATTGCCGTTTCGCTATTGGCTTCGCCGTTGACCACCTGCATGGTATAGAAGGGCTGACCTTTTTCCATTCTTAATCGTGTGATCAATGGAAATTCTAAATCAGCCTTGTATGCTGCAATCGCATGGTAGGTCTTCTGCACTTGCCGTGTGGCAAACATCTGTTGATACAGGCCACGAGATTCTACATATTTTGAAATGAGAACCACGCCGGCCGTTTCACGGTCTAGCCGGTGAATCGGTGTTAAATGTTCATTGCCTGTTTGTTTTTTGAGACGAACCAGCAAGGTTTCCTGTACATACTGACCGGTCGGACTCATGGTCAAAAAGTGCGGTTTATCGATCACCATGAAATGCTCATTTTCAAATAAAATCTGATGTTGAAAAGGAACATGCACTTCATGTGCCAAAAATCGATAATAAAAACAATGACTATTGGCCTGAAATGGACTTTCTGTGCTTAATTGATGGCCCTGCGCATCATAGACCAGACCTTTGGCGAAACGGGCTTGCCATTCATCTGCTGCGATATGCGCAAATTGCGTGCATAAATAAGCAAAAACTGTCGGGGGTGCATCTAGACTATCCTGCAAGAACACTTTACTGGCACTGACCCCATTTAACATGGGCGGATTAAACTCAACAGTCGGATGCATGGCAGGCAGATCAACCTCTCAGAAACAGAAATGGTGAAAAAATATAGTTTCTCACACAGGTGAATAGGCTTTTAAAGCGTGGCGATGCTATCATATTTATTCTTTTGCATCATGTCGTGAGTAATATGCCTTATTCATTTAATGTCACTTTAAATCATGAAGACGATACCCAGAAACTGGCCAAGGTTCTGGCCGAAAATTTCCCTGCGGGAGTCGTATATCTGATCGGTGATTTGGGGGCAGGAAAAACGACCTTAACGCGCTATTATTTGCAACAGCTGGGTCATCAAGGTTCGGTGAAAAGTCCGACTTATACGCTGGTCGAACCGTATCAGATCAATGGGCAGGATATTTTTCACTTTGACCTGTACCGTCTGAATGACCCCTATGAACTCGAATTGATGGGAATCCGGGATTATCTGGAAACTCCGAATGCGCTATTTTTATTTGAATGGCCCTCCAAAGGTGGCGATGAAATTCCGCAAGCTGACCTGATTATTGAAATTTTAAAATCTGAAGATGAACTGACCCGTACTGCAAGCCTGATTTCCTCTAATCTTGCTTTGCGAGAGGCTTTGGAGCGTCAATTTTCACATGTCGAATGATTTAAGCCTACGCCGTATCCGTGCCCTTGATCCTGCGCTGGCCAACCAGATTGCTGCAGGTGAGGTGATTGAACGTCCGGCATCCGTGGTCAAGGAATTACTGGAAAACTCGATTGATGCGGGTGCGACCGAGCTGATCATCCGGGTGGAACAGGGTGGCAGTACCTTAATTGAAATTATGGATAACGGCCGTGGTATTCATGCTGAAGATCTGGCATTGGCCGTCATGCGTCATGCCACCAGCAAAATCCAGAGTGCCGATGAGCTGTATGCGATCAGCAGTTTAGGCTTTCGTGGAGAAGCGCTGGCATCGATTGCAGCAGTCTCACGCCTGACCATGATCAGCAGTCAAAATGAGGATGGCATTGGTTATCAGGTAGAAGTAAACGGTACGGCTTTTGATCATCAGCAGATTCAAGCGGTCGCGGCTTCGAAAGGGACGCATATCCGGGTTCAGGATTTATTTTTTAATGTGCCTGCGCGGCGTAAATTCTTAAAGAAACCGGGCACTGAATTTGGCCACATTGAAGAAATTGTACGCCGTATGGCACTGACGCATTTTGATATCCGGTTTGTGCTGGAACATAATGAAAGCATCAAGCTGAATTTACCCGTGGCGGACAGCGGTGCTTTACGTTTCCAGCGGGTACAGCAGTTATTGGGTCGTCAGTTCACTGAAAATGCTTATTGGATCGATGCTGACAGTATAAACATGCGTTTATCAGGCTGGCTTGGTCATCCCTCAGATGCGCGTGCACAGGCCGACTTGCAATATGTCTATGTCAATGGCCGGATTGTCAAAGACAAAACCATTTCTCATGCCTTGCGGATGGCTTATGATGGCATTTTGCATGGCCATCAACATGCGGCTTATTTGCTGTTTTTAGAAGTTGATCCTGAAAATGTTGATGTCAATGTCCATCCCACTAAGCATGAAATTCGCTTTCTGAATCAGCGTGAAGTACATGAGTTTGTGCGGCATTATGCCAAAGACACTCTGGCACAATTCCAGACGGCAACTGCGGATTTAGCAACTGCGATGAAAGTTGATGATGAATCTGTTGCACTTGTACCGCAACCGCGTTATCAGGAACAGTTTAGCCTGCACCAGACTGCGCATGCGCAGCAGCAATTATCCTCTAACCTACCTGTAGCTGCTAAAGATGAAAATGAGGCATCGGATGTCCTGACCGACTTTGAATCTTCGCGGCCGCAAACGGTACATTATGCGCGAGACTATAATGCGTCTTATGCAGGCTCGCAGCAGCTGAATAATGCCCTGCAAAGCTATCTGGCACCGCTGCGTGATCAAGCGTCTGCCTATGAGCCACAAGTTGCAGAGCAAGCCTTGCAAGGTCATATACAGGCCAAAGTCGATGAACATCCACTCGGGATTGCGATTGCCCAGTTACATGGGATTTATATTCTGGCACAAAATACCGAAGGGCTGATCATTGTGGATATGCATGCAGCACATGAGCGGATTGTCTTGCAGCAAATGAAATCGGCTTGGGATAAACCTGAATTCTGGACATCACAGCAATTGCTGATTCCCAAAGTGGTCAACATCACTCGAATGCAGGCGATGCGGGTCGAAGAACTCAAAGAGCAGTTAATGCGTTTGGGGCTTGAAATTGACCAGTATGGTGATGAACAGGTGATTGTGCGTGGCGTACCTGCCATTTTGCACAAAGCAGATTTTGATGCACTGATTCCCGAGCTGTTAAATGATCTGGATCCGAATGATCAGATACAGGGTCTATTGCAGAAACGTGACCAGATTCTGGCAGGTATGGCCTGTCATGGTGCAGTACGTGCGCATCGCATTTTAAGCCTGTCTGAAATGAATGCTTTACTGCGTCAGATGGAACACACTGAATTTGCCAGTCAATGTAATCATGGCCGTCCGACTTGGCGCGCTTTTCCATTGAATCAACTAGACAAACTTTTTGCTCGAGGAGAGTAGTTTTACATGTCCAATCAATTGCCGGTCATCAATTTAATGGGGCCAACTGCAAGTGGTAAAACCGCTTTGGCATGTGAACTGTATGAGCAGGGGAAATTCGAGCTGATTTCGGTCGATTCTGCGCTGGTTTATCGGGAAATGGATATTGGTACAGCCAAGCCTTCTAAAGAGGAACTGGCGCGCTATCCGCACCATCTGATCGATATTATCAGTCCACTCGAAGTCTATTCTGCGGCAAACTTTGTTGAAGATGCTTGCCGGTTAATTGATGATATTCATGCACGTGGTAAAACACCGATATTGGTGGGTGGAACCATGCTGTATTTTAAAGCCTTACTTGAGGGGTTGTCAGATAATCTGCCCAGTGCCGACTATACGATTCGTGCTGAAATTGAAGCCAAAGGCGAGCGAGAAGGTTGGGAGGCTGTTTATGCAGAATTAAGT
This sequence comes from Acinetobacter sp. YH12208, assembly GCF_013418055.1. Lineage (NCBI taxonomy): Bacteria > Pseudomonadati > Pseudomonadota > Gammaproteobacteria > Moraxellales > Moraxellaceae > Acinetobacter > Acinetobacter sp. YH12208. The sequence continues at coordinate 104,078 of NZ_VPCT01000008.1, read as the reverse complement.
GCCGTAGATCCCGTTGCTGCGGAGAAATTCAAGGTTAGTGACAAGCAGCGTATTATTCGTGCCTTAGAAGTGTTTAAACTGACCGGTGAGCCGATTACAAAACTACAGGCAGAGCAACCTAAAAACTTACCATATCGTTACAGTTTTTATAACTATGCACTTATGCCAGATCGGTTAGAATTACACGGGCGTATTGAACAACGTCTGCAAATGATGTGGAAAAACGGTTTTTTAAATGAAGTTGTTAGTTTAATTGAAAAATACGATTTTAATGAAAATCTACCTTCTATGCGTTCGGTAGGTTACCGTCAAGCTATAGAATTCTTAAAAAATGTTGACAAAACCAATGAAAAGCAACAGGAAATGGAGGATAAAGCTTTATTTGCGACACGACAACTTGCAAAACGTCAATATACGTGGCTGAGGTCTTTGCAAGAAAAGCATAAATTTACAACATATTTTACGCTACAGCAGGCTCAACAAGACTTGCGAAACTGTCACGGATAAAGCAAAATTTAGGGACTATCTTTTTTATAATTTTTAATTGAAAAATAGAGATAGTTTTTGCGCTGATTTTTAATTTTTTTTTGGAGTTATAACATGTCTAAAGGTCAAACTTTACAAGATCCATTCTTGAATTCTCTCCGTAAGGAACGTATCCCAGTATCTATCTTCCTGGTAAACGGTATTAAATTACAAGGTCATATCGAGTCTTTCGACCAATACGTGGTTTTATTAAAAAATACAGTAAGCCAAATGGTTTATAAGCATGCAATTTCAACTGTAGTGCCTGCACGTAATCCTCGTCCTGCTGGTGCGCCTGCTGGTCCACAAGGTGCTGGCTTTGGCGGTCAAGGTGCTACTGGTGGTTTCGGTGGCGGTCAAGGCGCTGGCTTCGGTGGTCAAGGTGGCTTCGGTGGCGGTCAAGGTGCTGGTTTTGGTGGTCAAGGTGGCTTCGGTGGCGGTCAAGGCGCTGGCTTTGGTGGTCAAGGTGGTGGCTTTGGTGGTCAAGGCGGCTTCGGTGGCGGTCAAGGTGCTGGCTTCGGTGGTCAAGGTGGCTTTGGTGGTCAAGGCGCTGGCTTTGACAACGATACTAAATTTGAAGATACTCAAGACGACGAAAATAATCGTTAATCGAGTCTGAAAATTAAAAAAACCTCTCATCGAGAGGTTTTTTTATGCCTGTAAGTTTTGCATGGATAAAAATTAAAAAGCCAGCAATCTAGCGCTGGCTTTTTAAAATGGATCTGGGCTTAACGATTACGTTTAGGATCCAGTTGTGGATCTTTGATTTCTACATAGGCATTGCTACGTGTTTCACGTAACCAGCTGTCCAGCTCAGCATCAAACTGACGTTCACCAAGTAATTGACGGGCCATACGTTCTTGATATTCCTCTGTCATATCCTGTTGACGTGTTTCGCTGACTTGCAGGATATGCCAGCCAAACTGGGATTGAAACGGTTTACTGAACTGCCCCACTGGGGTGCTTTTCATTTGCTGTTCAAACTCAGGCACCATTACCCCAGGGCTTACCCAGCCAAGACTGCCACCATCACGTGCTGAACCGGTATCATTGGAGAAGGTTGAAGCTAAAACAGTAAAATCTTCGCCTTGTTGCAGGCGGCTATATAAACTGTCAATCATCTGTTTGGCATTTTCCGGACTGACTACTTCAGAGGGTTGAATCAGGATGTGACGGGTCAAGTATTGAGGAACCAGGGCTTTTTGTTCGCCACCTTTACGTTCTAGTAGCTTGAGTACATGTACCCCATCAGCAACCGGAATGAGTTCAGAGGTTTGACCTGGCTGTAGGGTCGTGACACGTGCAGCCAGTTCTGCCGGAATTTCTGACAGGCTTCTCACGCCCATGTCAGCAGCTTCGACTTTAACGCCGCCAGTGCTGTATTTTTTGCTGATCGCCTGAATATCATTGCTGTTATTCAGCTCTTGCTTTACCTGTGTAGCAATCTGTTCAGCATTTTCGCCGCTTACACGTAAATGCAGCACATGTACCTGACTGCCGAGTAAAGCCTGACCTTGCGGGGTATTTAGGAAGTTTTTAACATCCTGGTCTGTGATTTGAATCCTTGAAGTCACGACTTGTTGACGTAAACGATTCAGCGCTAAATCTTCCGCAATACGGTTGCGTAAAGAAGCATAGGTATTGGGCGCCATGGCATCCAGTTTTTGCTGAAAAGCTTCCAGACTGGTTGAGCCCGAATCGCGTGCAACTTTCAGTACTGCGTCATTCAGGGATTTTTCATCGGGACGAATATTGTAGCGTTTAACTTGTTCAAGTTGTGCCTGACGAATAATGAGCTGCTCTAAGGCTTGTTGCTCAAGAAATTGTTGGGGTGGAACTGTCTGATTTTGCTTTTGCAGCTGATGAGAAATCTCGGCCACACCTTGAGCCAGATCACTACGCAGAATGATACTATTGTCGACCACAGCTACAACTTCATCTTTAGGTTGGGCAACAGCAAACGTCGTCATCGCTGAAGAAAGGCATAGCGCAAGTGCAGTCGCTTTAAAAATTTGTTTTAACTGTTTTGTCTTCATTAACGTTCTGTCCAAGTTTGATTGATATTGTTAAAACCTAGAATGCGATTTTCTAGTAATGAGGTGAGTTTGCTGCTTAACCCACCTAAGCCTTTCAGGCTGACCTCGGCCATAATTGCGCGTTTGGCTTTGACGTTTGAATCATTAACGTCGTCTAAGTCATTGTAATATGAACGACCATATACAGAAACTCCCCAACAGCATGACTCATAGTTGACCCCAAGTAAATATTCTCGTGCGACACTATTGTCGAGGTCAAACTGCGCATGTCCTACCAGACGCCAGTTGTTGGCAAGCGGCTGAATAAAGGAGCCGACGATATGATCATAACGGTCTTGACGGTTCGGAATGTCTTTACGATAGAAATAGCCGACGTTGTATAGATTGCCCTGATCGCCAGTATAATAAACCTGCACATCACGCTGCGCATTTTGACCATTCGACATCCAGCTGGAGTTTAAATTGACATGGACATTATTCGATAGCTGACTGGTGAGCTGAATGACAGGCCCTGTATGGCTTTCACGGTCATATTTGTCTGCATCCTGTTCCAGTGTGACACGGCGATCTTCAAAGAAGAAACTTTGACCGACACTCGCACGTAGGCGTTCCAGACCTTCTTCATTAAACAGGCTATAACTCAGGCCTAAAGAGGCAAAGTTGTTGTCTTCCAGGCGGTCGTTGCCATAGAAGCGACGTGCACTGAAAAGCTGATCATAATTAATCGAAGCGACGACTGAGTCAAAGTTAGGTTGATTCTGCTGGTTTTCATAAGGTGAATAGGCATAGAACAGACGAGGCGTTAAGGTCTGTAAATAGGTGCCTTCTTTTTCGAAAATTAAGCCGGTGTCCAGCGTGAATTGTGGCACCACAATGGACTGGCTTTCACTAGAACCACCACGGTCTCGGGTTTTCTCATCATAGAAGGTATTGATGTTGCGTACAGATGCTTCCGGAATAAAAAACGACCACGGGTTATAGTGATTATAACGCACCGAAAAGTCGTTATAGATGCGGGTGCCACTTGGTTGATAAATCTTGTCATTATTTTGAGGGATATCAGCAAAATTTCTCAGGTCCTTCTGGAAATAAGCAGTATCGTTATTAAACTCAAGCTGTAATCCGAGTGGATTGCCAGTTTTATAATTGACTAAAAGCTGCGGTAAACGTGCATAAGGACGATCTTCATCCAGTACAGTGGGATCGAGTGTCTGGAAATCTTCGACTTTGAATTGTGCCTTTAAGCCGGGAATACCATTTTTATAATTGACTTCCCAGGCGCGGCGCAGGTTCAAGTCAGTTTTTGAGTTCGGGTTATTGTCCAGGTCGGCAAAGTAATCTTTGTCTGAGGCGTAATTATATTCCAGATTGGTCGAGAACTGATCGTTGATCTGCCAATTATGCAAGTAATGTAAGCTTTTACGATCCTCATTATCATAACTTTCATCCGAAGGTAGATAGCCACCCCAGATACGACCTTCACCATAATTTTCTGTCAAATAACGGAACTCGCCATCTAGCATGGCACCACGATCACCAATATAGCGCGGAGTGAGGGTAGCATCGTACTGTGGAGCCAAATTCAGATAAACAGGAACACCGAGTTCAAGTCCGCCATCATTGGTAAAACCAAAAGTTGGCGTCAGAATGCCAGTAGTACGGCGGTCATCAATCGGGAAGTTGAAATAAGGGATTGCCAATACCGGAACGTCTTTGACATACAGTTTGGTATTGCGGGTTTCACCGCGTCCGGTTTCCTGATTCAGCTTGATCTTTTCTGCCTGTATTTTCCAGGTCGGCTTTTGCTCAGGCGGGCAGGTAGAGTAAGTGGCATTTTCCAGTTCTACCGTCTCGGTCGAGGTTCTGGCGATCTTTTCTGCCCGACCATGCGCATGTTGCTGCTCTGCAATATAGAAACTGTTGTTTAAATCGCCCTGTTGGGTTTTTAAATTATAATTAATATCATCACTTTGTGAGATCAGACCGCCTTGTGCTAACTGTACCCGACCTTCTGCTTTGGCATAGGTCTGGGTTTGATCAATCGTTACGCGTTCAGCACGAATCTGGCGACCTTGCTGGTCAATGATGACATTGCCTTCTAAATAAGAGTCACCTGCTGGATTGTAGTGACCATAATCTGCAGTAATGGTGGATGTAGCCTGATCTGGCGCAACGGTTGCTGCATCTGGAGCAATCGGGGTCACCCAGGTGCCTTCACAATAAGTTGAACTTAAGTATTTTTCCTGCCGCTGCTGTGCCTCAGCTGAGGATTTGTCGACATAGTATTGCGAAAAGAATGCTTCACCTGGATAGGTCTCATTTATGCGCTGTTTGAGTTGTTCTGCATTTACATCGGACGAGACATTTGATGCAGCATAGCCGGAGGCTGAGCTGCCACATAAAAGGGTTAAGATCGCAGTCGCTAGAGGGTTGATTTTAAAGTGATGCTTCATTTGTCTCATTAACCAATCATGCTTTTATCGCAATTAATTATTGTCGCATCATAGAGAAAAAGTTGATAAGTAGCTACACTTAGCACTTTAAAAACTCAGCCTGTATTAGAATTAATTGCAAATGAATACACAACGCGAACAATTGATACAATCTTGGATTGCCTCTGTACTCGGTTCAGATCAATTTGAAACTCATTTTTTAGCAGGTGATGCCAGCTTCCGTCGTTATGCACGAATCAAACTGAATAATAAAACATTTATGCTGATGGATGCACCACCAGAAAAAGAAGATTGTGTGCCTTTTGTGACGATTGATGAATTTTTTGATGCGCATGGCGTGCGTGTTCCGCATATTGTCGCCAAAGATCTGGAAAATGGTTTTTTGCTGCTCGAAGATTTTGGCGATGTCCTGCTTTCCAATCTGCTGAATGAAGAGACGGTGGATGCTTATTATGAGCAAAGCTTTAAGCAGCTGATTCAACTGCAATCAATTGCTGGAGAAGGACATTTTCCGGAATACTCTTATGAAAAACTGATCTCGGAAATGCAGCTGCTGACTGACTGGATGTTACCAGCGTTAAAGGTTCAACTGACTGAATCAGAAAGCGCCTTGATCAAACGCACTTTTGCGATTTTGGCGAATGCCGCATTGGCACAGCCACAGGTGATCGTGCATCGGGATTTCCATAGTCGTAACTTGATGAAAATCGACAATGAAACCGAACTCGGTGTGATTGATTTTCAGGATGCTGTGATTGGTGCGGATACTTATGACTTGATCTCGATTACCCGTGATGCCTATGTACAGTGGAATGCCGATCGTGTGTATCGCTGGTTCAAAAACTTTTATGACTTGTTGCCAGCATCTGCTAAAGAAGAGCGTGACTTTGAACAGTTTAAAAAAGACGCCGACATGATGGCGATTCAGCGTCATATCAAGATTTTAGGTATTTTTGTGCGTCTGTTTGAACGTGATGGCAAGTCAGGTTATCTCAAGGACTTACCACGTGTGATGTGGTATCTGCTTGAAGAATCTAAGGCTTATGCAGAACTAGAGCCATTCATGCAGTTTATGCGTGACAGAGTGATGCCTGCATTTGAAGCTAAATATGGCTCATATGAGGTGGCTGCCTGAATGAAAGCGATGATTTTGGCCGCAGGACTCGGTAATCGTATGCGGCCGCTAACGCTGCATACGCCAAAGCCTTTGCTGGAAGTTGGGGGCAAGCCCTTAATTGTCTGGCATATAGAGAAACTGGCTGCGATCGGTGTTACTGAAATTGTCATCAATACGGCTTGGCTCGGTGAAAAACTCGCAGAAGCTTTGGGCGATGGTTCACGATTTGGCATTAAGATCCTTTGGTCACATGAGGGTGAAGGTCTGGAAACCGCTGGTGGAATCATTAATGCCTTGCCGCTACTCGGTGATGAACCTTTTATTCTGTTAAATGGTGATGTCTGGACCACGATGGATTTTGCACCTTTACTGGATATTGATCTAAAGGATAATTTGGCGCATCTCGTACTTGTGCAGAACCCTGAACAACACCCAGAGGGTGATTTCACGCTTGCAGAAGGTAAAGCTTATACCTTTGATCAGCAAGTCGGAGGTGAGAACCTGACTTTTAGTGGTGTATCCGTACTTGATCCGAAGATGTTCCAAGTCTTAGAGACTGGCAAACGTCCTTTGGCTCCGTTGCTAAAAGCAGCAATGCAGAATCAGCAGGTTGCAGCTTCTAAACTGGCAGGCATTTGGGTTGACGTAGGAACCCCAGAGCGTTTAACGGCACTGGATACGGCGATCCGTGAAGGGAAGTTTGCTTAAGTGAATATTCGCTAAGCACTGCCTACTGTGCCAATATAGAGAAAACGGTATACTTCCACCTAACTTTTTCGAGCGTAGATTGTTTATGCACATGTTTTTTCAAGAACTAAAGCAGGGTAGCCAGGCTTTGGGTTTAGAGCTATCTGATGAAGCTTTAAATTTATTACTCAAGTATCAGGACGCTTTGGTGCTGTGGAACAAAGCATATAATTTAACTGCAATCCGTGATCCGAAAGAAATGCTGGTCAAGCATCTGCTGGACAGTCTCAGCATTCTAAAAGATCTGCCAGCGGGCCGTCTGCTCGATATCGGTACGGGTGGCGGTATGCCAGGTATGATCATTGCTTTATGTCAGCCTGAGCGTGAATGTGTATTACTCGATTCAAACGGTAAAAAAATTCGTTTCCTGAAGCAGTTTATTGCCGATCTGAAACTTAAAAATGTCATTGCGGTGCAAACGCGTGTAGAAAATGAAGACAGCATTAACGAGCTGGGTCAATTCGATGTGATTACCAGTCGTGCATTTGCATCTCTGACTGACTTTGTGGATGCCTCTAAACCGTATATGCATGAACAGACCATTATTGCCTCGATGAAAGGCTTAATTCCTGAAGATGAAGTCACTGCTTTAAAAAATGAATTTAGTTGTGAGATTATTGAACTTAAAGTTCCGCGCTTAGACGAACAGCGTCATTTACTGCTATTAAAACGTATTTAAGAATTTTAAAGGGATTGGGGGCAACATGGCACAAATTATTGCGATTGCAAACCAAAAAGGTGGTGTTGGTAAAACCACAACCGCAGTAAATTTGGCAGCATCTTTAGCTGTGTTAAAAAAACGCGTTTTGCTGGTCGATATGGATTCGCAAGGCAATGCAACCATGGGGTCGGGCATTCAAAAGAATGACTTGCTCTATTCGGTCACCGATGTATTGCTGGGTGAAGTGCCGATTGAAACGGCGATCGCCAAGGCAGAAGTCGGTTATAAGGTTCTGGGTGCCAACCGTGATCTGGCTGGGGTTGAGCTGGCAATTGCAGATCAAGAAGGACGTGAATTCATCTTGCGTGATGCATTGCAAGAAGTCGAAAAGTCATTTGATTATATTATTGTTGATTGTGCGCCAAGTCTGAGCCTGATTACAGTGAATGCTTTGGCAGCGGTTGATGGTGTGCTGATTCCGATGCAGTGTGAATATTATGCACTGGAAGGTCTGGCTGATTTGACCCAGACCATTGATCGGATTCAGCAAGCATTGAATCCAGACCTGCAAATTGTTGGTGTATTACGTACCATGTATGATGCGCGTAATGCCTTGACCCGTGATGTCTCTGAAGAATTAGAACAATATTTCGGTAAAAAACTGTATGACACCGTGATTCCACGCAATATTCGTTTGGCCGAAGCGCCAGCACATGGTTTGCCGGTGATTTATTTTGAGAAAAGTTCAAAGGGTGCAGTTGCTTACTTAAATCTGGCAGCTGAAGTATTAAAGAAAAGCAAAGTGAAAAAAGGAAGTAAAGCATGACCGTCAAGAAACGTGGACTCGCCAAAGGTCGTGGCTTGGATGCCTTGCTAGGTTCAATTCAAAAAGAAAAATTACAGATGGAAGCTCAAGGTCTTGATCATGGTCAGCTCAAACAGATCGATGTGAACCTGCTCAAGCGTGGTGAATACCAGCCGCGCCGTTATATCAACGAGCAAGACTTGCAAGAGCTGGCGGCATCGATTGAAAAACACGGCATTATGCAGCCGATTGTGATTCGTCCGGTCGATGACGAACGCTATCCTTATGAAATTATTGCCGGTGAACGTCGTTGGCGTGCAGCGCAGTTGGCGGGTCTGACTGAAATTCCTGCGATTGTGCGCGAACTTCAGGATCAGGTCGCGATTGCATTGGCTCTGATTGAAAACATCCAACGTCAGGATCTGAATCCGATTGATCAGGCCATGGCTCTGCAACGTTTCCATGAAGAATTTGGTTTAAGCCATCAGGAAATTGCAGACACAGTCGGCAAGGCACGTACTACGGTCAGTAACTTACTTCGCCTGCTCAGTCTGGCTGAAGAAGTGAAAGACTTTATGCAGCAAGGCCTGCTGGATATGGGGCATGCACGTGCGATTCTAACGCTGAAGGCAAAAGACCAGCTCAAAGTCGCTGATATCGTGATTGAAAAAAGTCTATCTGTTCGTCAAACCGAGCAGTTAGTCCGTGATTTTAATGCACCTAAACAAGAAAAAGTAAAACAAGCGCTTGCACCGGATATTCAGCAATTGACCCAGCGCCTTTCAGAGCGTTTCAGTGCTGATGTGAAAATTGACTATAACAAACAAGGTAAAGGAAAATTAGTCATTAGTTATCATTCTTTAGAAGAGCTGGATGGCATTCTTTCTATTTTAGAAGATGAATAATTTATATATTTTTTTTATTGGGGAATAAATTAGATGTGGGAATTGGTTAAAGCGGGTGGCTGGCTCATGCTGCCACTGGTCTTGTGTTCTATCTTTATGCTGGCGATTTCGATCGAGCGCCTGATTCGCCTGAAAAAGAAAGCGGTACTTCCGTCTACACTTCTGATGAGTCCAGTGCAAAATGCATCACAAGTCATGCAAAAAATTCAACAAAGTACAGAATTGAAGCACAGTACTTTAGGCCGGGTATTTGCAGCAGGCTATGCCAGCAAGCCTCAGGGCGAACAGTATGCCCGTGCACAAATGGAAGTGATGGCATCGCAGGAAATTGGTTATCTGGAAAAGAATATTAACTTTCTGGGAACCTTAAGTGCTGTGGCGCCATTGCTGGGTTTGTTGGGGACTGTGCTTGGGATTATCGAATCTTTTCTGATGATCGATGTGGGGACTGGGAGTGATCCGGTATTGATGATGCCAGGTATTTCCAAAGCCTTGATTACCACAGCAGCCGGGATGCTGATTGCGATTCCGGCACTTTTTGCCCATCGTTACTTCCAGCGACTGGTTCAGGAATATGTGGCGGAGCTTGAACAGCAGGCGACCTTGTTTCATGCGGATCTTTTTTATCGCAATATTGCAGATATAGACCAAGATATGCAAAAAGCCAGCTAGGAGGCGGATGATGAAATTCAAACGCAACCAGGTTGAAGATGTGCATATTAATCTGACCCCTATGATTGATTGTCTGCTGTTTATTCTGGTCTTTTTACTGTTATCGACAACATTTAGCCAAATGAGCCGTATGAACTTGACCTTACCAGATGCGCAGGGTGTTCCGCCTAAAAGTTATGATCAGAAAGTTGAAGTGATTGTGGATGCCAATGGTCATTATGCAGTCAATGGTCAATCCTTGGCCAGTAAAGAAGTCGCAGATTTAAATACTGCAATTAAACAGATTTCTAATGAACGCCGTGATTTAATGTTCGTCATTGCCGCTGACGCGAAAGCCAGCCATCAGGACGTGATTCGCGTTATGGATGTGGCCGGGCAGCTCGGCTTTGTCAATATTAATATCAGTACCAAAGTACCTACCCGAGGTTATTAGTGAAGCACGATTTTAAGGTCTATCTTCGCCTTTTAAGTTATTTAAAACCCTTTTGGGGCATCGGATTGCTTGTCCTGCTCGGTTTTTCTATTAATGCGGCTACAGAAGTTTCTGTGGCTAAATTACTGGAATATATTATTGAGGCCATTCAAGACAAAGACCAGAGTTTCACTTCGCTTTTCCCGTTTTTAGTGGTTGTCCTGATGTTCTTTCGTGGGCTGGGATTATTCATGGGGGGGTATTTTACTGCGGTGATTTCCCGTAATCTGGTGTTCAATATCCGTCAGGAAGTTTTTGCAAAACTGCTGCGTTTACCGTCTCAGTATTATCTGGACAATACCAGCGGGCATATTACTGCCAAGATCATGTATAACGTGGAACAACTGACCGCTGCCTCAACAGAAGCGTTAAGAACCCTGTTGCAACAAGGTTTGATTACGATTGCGCTATTAGGCTATCTGCTATATAGCAACTGGCGTCTGACCATGTGTATCCTGATTTTTGCACCCGTTATTGGCTTTGTGATCAGTAAGGCGGCTAGACGGATGCGTAAACTGTCACAGCAAGTGCAAGACACCATGGGGGATGTCAACCATGTGGTTCAGGAAACGGTCAATGCCAACCTGATCGTCAAGGGTTTTGGCGGCCAAAGTTATGAGCAGGAACGCTTTAAACAGAACTCGCTGGAAAACTTGCGTCGTGGCTTGAAAATGGTCGCTGTGCAGCAGTTGAACAGTCCTGTGGTTCAGCTGATCATGTCTATTTCACTCAGTATTGTCATGTTTATTGCCTTGCGTCCACAGATCCTTGGCGATACCTCTGCCGGTGAATTTGTGGCTTATATTACGGCTGCGGGCATGTTGGCAAGACCGATCAAAGCTTTAACAGATATCAATGAAAAAATTCAACGGGGTATGGCCGCAGCGCATTCGGTATTTGAATTGCTGGACATGCCCGAAGAAAAAAATACCGGGACTTTAAGCGATAGCTTAAAAGGTAATATTCAGTTTAAAGATGTCAACCTGTTTTATGATGATGGTCATCATGCCATTCGTGATTTTAATTTAGAGGTAAAAGCTGGTGAAACGGTTGCTCTGGTTGGGCGTTCCGGTGCCGGTAAAAGCTCACTGGTGAACCTGCTGGTACGTTATCAGGATACAAGTTCAGGTCAGCTTCTACTGGATCAGAAACCGATTGAGGACTTTGAGCTGACTGCCTTGCGTACCCAGATTGCGATGGTGAATCAGCAAGTGGTGCTGTTTAATCGGACTGTGCGGGAAAATATTGCCTATGGTCAGCTCGAAGGTGCGACTGATGAAGACATTATTGCAGCAGCAAAAGCCGCTTATGCACATGATTTTATTATGGCTCTGCCAAAAGGTTATGATACCCAACTGGGTGCTCAAGGTTTAAATCTATCTGGTGGTCAGCGTCAGCGCATCGCGATTGCACGTGCGATTTTGAAAAATGCCTCTATTCTGATTCTGGATGAAGCAACCAGTGCCCTGGATAATGAATCCGAATACTTTATTCAGCGTGCCTTTGATCAGGCCATGCAAGATCGTACAACCATTGTGATTGCACACCGTTTATCGACGATTGAAAATGCGGATCGTATTGTGGTCATGGATCAGGGGTGTATTGTCGAGCAAGGGACTCATGCAGAACTGATTGCATTGCATGGGGCTTATTATCAGCTGCATCAACGTAATTTTGAGGAACAATAAGTTATGGCATTGGCGCAAATCATTCAGGATGCTTGGAATGCACAGGCAAAGTGGCTGATGGTGCTGCGTCCTTTGTCATGCTTGTATCGTTTAGGTTTTGTCAGCAATCGCTGGCTGTACCACAAAGGGATCAAGACAAGCTATAGTGCTCCGGTTCCGGTCATGGTGATTGGCAATATCACTGTCGGTGGTAGTGGTAAAACCCCTTTACTGATTCATCTGGTTGATTATTTAACTCAACAAGGTGTAAAAGTTGGGGTTATTAGTCGTGGTTATGGCGGCAAAGGTCCATTTCCGGCTTATGTGGATTTTAATACCTTGCCTGAGGTCGTCGGTGATGAGCCTGCCTTGATTGTACAGGCGACGGGCGTGCCGATGGCCGTAGGGCCAAACCGGCAAAAAAGTATTGAACTGTTACTGCAAAGACATCAGCTGGATCTGATTATTTGTGATGATGGTTTGCAGCACTGGGCTTTAAATCGTCAGATTGAATGGATTGTACTGGACAATAATCGCGGTCTGGGCAACCAAAAACTGCTTCCGGAAGGCTATCTGCGTGAACCGGTGACACGCTTGGAAACTGGAACGGTAATTGAGCATTCGGCAAGTCCAAGTTCTGAGCTGCATATGCATCTGGCTGCATCACAGCCCTATCTGCTCAATCAAGACAACAATAAAATCTTCGACCCTCAGTCGGCTTTTTATGCAGTGGTGGGAATCGGTTTTCCGCAGCGCTTTTACCAGACCCTGAAAAATCTGGGCATAGAACAATTCCAGTGTCATGAATTTCCCGATCATCATGATTATGACATTGAAGATCTACAGTTTGATGATGCCAATCCGATCATTACCACGGAAAAAGACGCAGTCAAGATTATGGCATTACTGAAACAATATCCCGATTTTAAGCAGGATATCTGGGTGGTGCCAGTCGATGCAGTATTATCGCCAGCCTGCTATACGGTCTTGCAGCAACAGTTACAACAATACGGTATTCAAATTTCTTAAGGCTTATTCAGTATGAAACACATTGTTATTCCTGCACGTTTTGCCAGTTCACGTTTGCCGGGTAAACCCTTGCTGGACATTCATGGTCGTCCCATGATTCTGCGTGTGGTGGATCAAGCCAAAAAAGTACAAGGTTTTGATGATTTGTGTGTGGCGACCGATGATCAGCGTATTGCTGAGGTTTGTCGTGCCGAAGGTGTTGATGTGGTGATTACTTCGGTGGATCATCCTTCTGGGACAGACCGCCTCAGTGAAGTAGCGCGGATCAAAGGCTGGGACAGTCACGATATTATTGTCAATGTGCAGGGTGATGAGCCTTTATTGCCGGCACAACTGGTGAAACAGGTGGCACAACTTCTAGAAGATCAACCGGATTCTTCGATGTCGACGCTATGTGAGCCGATTCATCAACTAGACGAATTTAAGCGTGACAGCATTGTTAAAGTGGTGATGTCCAAACATAATCAAGCTTTGTATTTTAGCCGTGCCACCATTCCTTATGACCGTGATGGCGCGAAACTGGCTGAAGCAAAACTGCATAATCAGGCCTATCGTCATTTAGGTTTATATGCTTACCGTGTAAAACTGCTTCAAGAATATGTCACTTGGGAGATGGGGGGTCTGGAAAAACTGGAATCCCTAGAGCAATTGCGGGTACTGGAAAATGGTCACCGTATTGCGATTGCCGTGGCTGAAGCCAATTTGCCACCGGGTGTGGATACTCAAGAAGATCTGGATCGATTGAATCAAATGGATCTTTCTCATTTTGCTTAAGAAGAGTTGAATACATGCCTTTTGATGTCAATGCACAGATTTATCCATGGCAGCAACAGGTTTGGGAAACGCTGACCGGACGTTTTCCCAAGCTTGGGCATGGTTTATTGTTTTATGGCAAAAAAGGCTGTGGCAAGGAGGCATTTAGCCAGCAGTTTCTGGCTTGGGTCTTGTGTCTGAATCGGCAGTCTTCTGGTGCATGTGGCGAATGTGGCAGTTGCCAATGGCTCAAGGCTGATACGCATCCCAATTATGTGCATATCAGCACCGACGAAGACAATAAAAAACAGAATGCCAAAATCAAGATTGAAAAGATTCGTGATCTGTTGCCTTTTGTGCAGCAGACCGTCGATGGCTGGCGAGTGATTGTAATTGAACCTGCGGAAGCCTTAAATATCTCCTCTGCTAATGCATTATTGAAAACGCTAGAAGAACCCGGTGACAATACGGTCATTATTTTGCTGGCAGATCATTATTTAAAATTGCCTGCAACGATACGGAGTCGCTTGCAGCATTTTGCCTTAGACCGGATTTCTGCAGAACAATTTAGTGATTATGTTCAGGCACAGTTGCCGGATGCAGGTTCTAGCCAGCAACAGTTATTGATGAACCTGTCCAATCAGATGCCCTTACAAGCACTCGAGGTTGCACAAAGTGCCTGGCTGCCACTGCGTCAGGAATTCCTGCAAGACTGGCAAAAACTGGTGATGCAAAAAAATATGCCGCTTGCAATTGCGACCAAATGGAACAAAAGCCTGAGCTTTGGTGAATTTGCTCCCATGTTTGAATACTTGTTGTCCGATTTAATTTGTGTCAAGCTCAATCAAACGGTGAAAAACATTGATCTTGAGTTTAATGTGCTTGCCGAACAATATTCATTAGCAGCACTTTTTAAAATTTATGAAGATTTTCAGCGTTCCAAGCAATATCTCGAGCAGAATGTTCAAAGCAATCTGGTGATCGATGAGCTGTTTATCAAGCTGATGAATCTTTAATTAAGGGGAAATCACATGCAACCACGTATGGGCGGTATTATTCAGGCCAATATTCCTGACATTGAAACACTGTTTGCCAGCTATATGCCTTATGTTGTGGGTGGTGGGCTTTTTATTCCTTCCAAGCAGCCGGTCAAACTGGGCGAAGAAGTTTTTGTATTGACCACTTTGCCTGACCAGACCCAGAAAATTCCTTTAACTGGTAAAGTCATCTGGGTCTCGCAAAAGCAGAATGGCATCAAGCCACAAGGCTTTGGCATCCAGTTAAGCGGTGAAAAGGGTGTTTATTTCAAAAATGAAGCAGATCGTCTGGTTGCAGGTCTTAAATCTGAAGGGCGTAAAAGTTACACTATGTAGTTCATTTAGCTGTGGTAGGAACGCATTGTGTTTGTAGATACTCATTGTCATTTAACGATGCTGGATTTAACGCCGTATAACGGTGATCTGGATCAGGCACTCGCACAGGCCCGTGAAGCGGGTGTATCCAGATTCATGAGTATCTCGGTCGATCTGGATGATCATATCGCGCTGGCGAAAATTGCCGCGCGTCACCCGGATGTCGGTTATACCGTCGGGGTACATCCTTGCGAAGATGCTGCAACTATGGCGCGTGCCACGACTGAATATCTGGTCGAGCTGGCACAACCAGAAAAAGTCTGGGCGCTCGGTGAAACCGGTCTGGATTATTATCACAGTACAGATTTTGTCGAAGAACAAAAAGCCTGCTTTGCCCGTCATATCCATGCTTCGCAAATCACTAAGAAACCGGTGGTGGTACATACCCGTGCTGCCAAGCATGATACCGTGGATATTATCCGTGCGGAAAAATCCACGCATGGCATCTTGCATTGCTTTACTGAAGATTGGGAAACTGCCAAATCGGTTTTAGACTGCGGTTATTATGTCTCATTTTCCGGGATTATCTCGTTTAAAAATGCCCAGGATCTGCGTGATGTGGCCAAACAGGTTCCGCTGGATCGTGTACTGATTGAAACCGATAGTCCTTATCTTGCGCCGATGCCATATCGTGGTAAATCTAACGAACCTAAATACGTTCCTTATGTAGCCAAAGCGCTTTGTGATGTATATGATAAGTCGCTAGAAGAAATGGCTTCTATCACAAAGCAGAACTTTGAAAATCTTCTAAATTTAAAGTAAATAAAGTTATATAAAGTACAAGAGAGTTTATAGGGTGAAGATGGATCGTCAGGCTCAGTTTCGAGCAAGAGAAACCTTGATTTTTCAAGTCGCAGAGCAGCTCCTGCTGGAAAATGGTGAAGCAGGAATGACGCTAGATGCGCTTGCTGCTGAACTTGATCTGGCCAAAGGGACACTCTATAAACATTTTCAGAGTAAAGATGAACTGTATATGTTGCTGATTATCCGTAATGAGCGCATGTTGCTGGAAATGATTCAGGATAGTGATAAAGCTTTTCCTGAACATCTGGCCTTCTTTATGTTGCACCATTTACATCATCCAGAACGTACGGTGCTGTTCCATCAGATTGAAGAACGTCTGTCAACGACTGGCGTGGGAATTCAGCATCTATTCAGTGAACTGTATCAGGTACGCAAACAGCGTTTACGCCTGATCATCCGCATGACAGAAACTTATCTGGTTTCAATTCATAGCCGCATGTCGGTGCGTGACTATCTGGCGTCGATCTGGTCACTGACCCATGGCGCCGCTGCAATTCTCAATTCCAGTTTTTATCAGCGTTATCTGGGTTCACGCGATACCTTGCGCGTGGCCTATATCGATCAAGCACTGGCTTTGCCAAAGCAGGTGCATTCTGCCGAGCAGTTTGCCTAAGGTTAGAGCTTAGTATGATCAGATCATCTCACAGCGCAGTTCGTGGCTTTACCCTCATCGAATTGATGGTGGTGATTGTGATTATGGGAATCATGGCCTCACTGGTATTGCTGAATACCAGTGGTGTCGATCAGCGTAAGGCCATGCAGGCACGCGAGATTTTGTTATTAGACTTGCAGCGGGTCATGCGTGAGGCGAATGACCAGTCCAGAATACTGGCGCTTGATATGCAACCCGCGACCGATGTCTCGCCATTTCGTTATGGGATTGTAGAATATCGTTCAGCAGCGCAGACTGAACAGAACCTGCAAAATGAAAAATGGCAGAGTTATACAGAATTTAAATTACGTAAGCTGCCGGATCATGTGTCTTTTCGGATTCAGGGGCTAGAACAACAGCGTTATGCCCGTGCGCAAAATCGTGATCTGACGCAGGTGAATTCTCCTCAATTGATCTGGCTGGGGAATGGTGAGGTCAAGCCGGTACGGATTCAGTTCTTTTTAGAAGATCGCGAAGTCGGCTCTGCGATTGAGGTGGATCATCTGGGTAAAATCAATGAAATCTAGATCTTTCAAGCAAAGTGTGTGCTCCAGGCTGATCAAACCATTTAAATCGAGTGCTGATCGATTGCATTGTGGGCACTTCGAGCAGAGCTCTTCGTCTTGCGCAGCGGTGAAACAGCATTTCACTCATCGCAGCTCAGGCTTTACCTTGCTGGAAGTTATGGTTGCACTGGCAATTTTCGCCACCGCAGCCATGACGCTGACCAAAGTCGCGATGCAATATACCCAGTCAACCTCGAATGCCATTCTGCGCACCAAAGCACAGTTTGTTGCCCTGAACGAAGTGGCTCAAATGGAAATCAATCAGCAATGGATGGATGGTACGGCCTCCAAACAGCTGACCCAGCAAGGCGAAACCTGGCAAATTGACAAGCGCAGTGAACCGACGATCAGTCCCAATGTGCAGCGTATTGAACTACAGGTCAGTCTGGTCAATCAGGAGACTGGTCAAGTTGCATCCGGGATCAGCAGCTTGATGTTCTTTAATCATCGCATGAACAATACGCCATGAAGCCTAAAGGATTTACCCTGGTCGAATTATTGGTTGCCATTGCAATCTTTGCGGTACTGTCTGCTTTGGGCTGGAAAGTTTTTGATTATATTGTCAAAACCAAAGATCAAAATGCAGTACATGAACAGCGTCTAGGTCAGCTACAGGAAACCTATCAGCAAATTTTACGGGATACGGTACAGGCAGTCCCTTTAACGGCCAATATCAATAGTGATATTCAACCGGCTCTGGTTTTGCAAAATGGCCGTTTTAATTTTAGTAAAACTGGCGTGACTGATCCTCTGGAGGAGGGTATTTCGCCAGATGAACGCATTGAATATCAGTATCGGGCCGATGAACAAAAACTGTATCGACTGAAATATCGCAACCTGAATCAGACCGGTCGTGATCAACCTGAATCCAGTATTTTATTATCGGACGTTGAGCAATTTCAGGTTGTGGTGCTGAATCCAAATGAACTCACACAGTGGCCTGATTCTTCTATGGATTTAAATCAGCTAGAGCAGAAACAGCGCTTGCCCAAAGGCATTAAAATCAATTTAACCGTGAATGGCGTCAGCTATGAGTGGCTGTTTAGTTTATTAAATACGGACTTTTTGCTTGATAATCAGAATACAGGTCAACCCGGCTAAGAATCATAAAAAATGAAAATGAATAAACAGAGGCTGAAGCAGCAGCAGGGCATTGCACTGATTACCATTCTGGTGATGGTGGCATTGGCGACTATTCTGGCAGCCACGATTGCCCAGCGTCAGGCTGCAACTGCTGAAAGTACCGCCTATCTGATGCGGCAAAATCAGTCGCTGATGTATGCCAAAAGTGCCGAAGCCTTTTTTTCTGAATTACTGGTGGATGATGCTGAAAATGCCGCAGAGGTTGATCATCTACAGGAAACCTGGGCGCAGCCGATGCCGGCTTTTCCGGTCGATGACGGCTATGTTTCCGGAATCATCCAGGATGAATCGGGCAAGTTTAATTTAAATAGCCTGATCACTGCTGAAGATAGCGTCAATGAAAATGCCAAAGCATGGTTCGAGCTGATTTTAAAACGTGCAGGTTTGCCAGCGCAGCTCAGTGAAGCCGTAATTGACTGGCAGGATGAAAACGAGCTGGTGAGTGGAGGTATGGGTGCCGAATCTAATTATTATCAAGGCTTACCGAATGCCGCTTTACCACCGAATGCAAAATTTCATAGCGTAGAGGAATTAAAGCTGGTACGTGGTTTTGAAGAAAATAAGTACAAACGGATAGCACCTTATCTGAGTGCTGCACCGATGCAGGAAAGTCCGGTCAATATTAATACAGCATCTGCTTTTCTGTTGGCCAGTATGGATGAAAAACTGGATGTGAATGCAATACAACAATTGCTGGATCAGCGACAGGCCAATTTGGAACACTTTTCTAATGTGTCTGAGTTATGGTCACTCGAACCGTTTGCGCAAGTCGATGCTGCCAAGCGTAATCTGTTTAATAGCTTGCTCGGAGTGCAATCCAATTATTTTAAAGCTCAGATCGAAGTGGTCTTGAGTGAACGCAAGCGCCAGTTCAGTAGTGATCTGGTTCGTCAGGACAAACAGGTATATGTGGCTTATCGCAGTATGGCACCCTTTTAGTCAGGGCTTATTCAGTTATACTGTCAGTCTAAATCTGAACAGCAGCTTGATCCCTTTTCCCTATCAGGCTGAACAGCAAAATTAATCCTCAAAGCTGTAGTTTTGCTTTATAATCAAAATCAATTCACCTATTTTTTGACGACATTACGGCATATGTTAATTCGTAAGTTATTTAAGTTTGAGAATGCTCATATTGTGCGTAACTGCACGTCAGATCGCTGTAAGCGTTCGATCCATGGCCATAGTTATAAAGTCGAGCTACTGTTAAAAGCCTCGAAATTAGATCATGGGCAAATGGTCTATGACTTTGGTCTGCTTAAAGGTGTGATTAAGGATTTCTTTGATTCTTTCGATCATGCGATCTGTTTCTGGCAAAATGACGACCCGGAATATATTCAGGCTTGCAAAACTTTCAGTGCGCGATGGGTGTCGTTACCGGTATCACCATCGGCAGAGCAGTTTTCACGTATCTTTTTCTTTCTGGCGCAACAAGTGCTGGCATCGACCGTGACTCAAAATGGCGAAGGTGATGTCGAAGTCTATTCTGTGATTATGCATGAAACCGATACCGGTTATGCACAAAGCTTTTTAGAAGATATTCAAAATGAACAGATGGGCATTCTGAGTCTGGATCAAATTGAGTTTTCTGAACAGGTGCAAGCTGAATGGACCGATCCGGACATGTTGAACAAGCTGAAACAGGGCACAGCATTTCATAACCCGACTGTAGATTTACAGGTACAGATTTAAAGTCTGCGTGACTTGAAATCCATTGACATAGATTTAGGATTGAAGAATGTCTTTAAATGAACAGCAACTGGCCAAACTGAATAAGGTTCAGTTGGATGAAAGCTGGAAATATGGATTGAGTGAGTTTTTACTCAGTCCGAAAATGGACGAATTAAAAGCTTTTCTGATTGAAGAAAAAAAAGCAGATAAAACAATTTATCCTCCCAATCATCTGATTTTTAATGCCTTGAATACCACGCCGCTCGATCGGGTTAAAGTGGTCATTTTAGGGCAAGATCCTTATCATGGCCCGAATCAGGCGCATGGATTAAGCTTTTCGGTGCAAAAAGGGGTTGCATTGCCGCCATCTTTGCGTAATATTTTTCACGAGTTACATGCGGATGTCGGGGTTGAACGACCAAAGCATGGTGACTTGACGCATTGGGCGGAGCAGGGTGTGCTTCTGTTAAATGCAGTACTGACCGTAGAAGCAGGTCAGCCGACTTCGCATCAAAAGCGCGGTTGGGAAGAATTCACCGATCACGTCATTGATGTTTTAAATGAGCAGCGTGAACATATTGTCTTTATTCTTTGGGGCGCATACGCACAGCGTAAAGGACAGCGCATCAATCAGGACAAGCATCTTGTGTTAAAGGCCGCACATCCATCGCCTTTGGCCGCAAACCGTGGTGGTTTTTTTGGTTGTAAAGTATTTTCAAAATCGAATAACTATCTCAAACAACATGGCATTGAGCCTATAGATTGGCAGCTGGACGCATGACATATTCTCCCCTTAATAAAACTTATCATCCGGATTTGATCGTTGAAGAAGCGCATAATGGCTGGCGTATCGTTCGTTTAAATCGTCCAAAGTCTTTGCATGCTCTGGATGAATCGATTGCTTCTGCACTTTTGGAAGTATTTCAGGATTTTCATACGGATGACAGCGTAAAAGCGATCTGGTTAGATTCAACCACACCGAAAGCATTCTGTGCCGGCGGCGATGTGCGTAAATTACGTCAACTGGTCATTAACGATGAAGTGGCGGCTGCCAATAAGTTTTTTGAACAGGAATATGCGCTGGATCTGTTATTGCATAATTATGCCAAACCGGTTTTGGTCTGGGGTGAAGGTTATGTGATGGGTGGGGGCCTTGGTCTGTTTATGGCGGCACCTTTCCGTTTAGTGACGCCGTATTCGCGTTTGGCGATGCCTGAAATCAATATCGGTTTATATCCCGATGTGGGTGCAACTCGCTTCCTGGCCGATCGGGGCGCGATTGGTTTATTTACCGGCTTGACCGGTTCAATCATGACCGCTGCAGGCGCTTATGGGATTGGCTGGGCAACACATATTTGTGATGCACAGCGTGATTCAGTTTTAGATAAAGTGATTAATATTGACTGGGATCATTATCCTGCCGGTGACTTCCGTGCCATTGATGACACTTTAAATAGTATGCATCGTCCGGTAGGGCCAGGACCACTGCAAAACTCTCTGGATGTGATTCATAGTGTTTGTCGTGGTGTCAACTTCGAGCATGATTATGAATCGATTATCGGTCTGAGTGATGCGCGCAGTGACTGGTTGCGTCAAGCCAGTGAAAATCTGCAAAAAGGTTCACCAACTACAGCTGCATTGACCTGGTTGCTCTGGCAATGGGGTAAACAGGTACATTCCTGGAATGAAATTTTTGAACTGGAAACCCAGATTTCTGACTGGAAAATCCGTCATCATGATTTCGTTGAGGGGGTACGCGCGCGTCTGGTGGATAAAGACCTTTCTCCTGCATGGAAAAAGGGTGCAGATATGAGCTTAAAAGGTATTTTGTCTGCAAACCCTCCGGTGACCAATATTGAAAGCTGGAATGCCTTGTTAAAACAGTATGGTGTGATTTAAGTCTTACATGTCCGAAACACAATTGAGTCATGAATACTGGATGCAGCTTGCCTATGCGCAGGCTGCACTTGCTGCCGCACAGGGCGAAATTCCGGTGGGTGCGATTATTGTTAGTCAGAATCAGATCATTGGTCAGGGCTTTAATGCGCCGATTTCCTTAAATGATCCGACCGCGCATGCCGAGATTGTGGCGCTGCGTGATGCCTGTCAAAATATCCAGAATTATCGACTACCTGACGATGCAGTGCTGTATGTAACCCTTGAGCCGTGCACCATGTGTGTTGGTGCTTTGGTACATTCACGGGTTTCACGGGTAGTATTTGGCGCATTTGAAGCGAAAGCGGGTTCACTGGTCAGTGCACGTCAATTATTTGAAACGGGCTATTATAATCATGTATTTTCCTTTGAAGCAGGCTGCATGCAGCAGCAATGCTCCGAACAGCTTAGTGCATTTTTCAAGTTGCGTCGTGAGCAGAAGCGGCAACTCAGGTTACAAGAAAAATTATTAAATACGCAGAAATAAATCTACTTTATCGCTAAAATTCCTTAGTTTCGAATCTATAATTTCAGGAAAAATAATGCATAGCATTCAAGTAAAAAAAGAATTTCCGGCATCGATTGATGAAGTCTTTGATTTAATGTCTAAGCATGCCACCTATAATATTGCCTTTGCGCCGATGCAGGTTGAACGAATCAAGGATTCTGCAGATGCTGAACATCCGGATGGACTAGGTTCGGTGCGTGCTATGGGGGTGGGGCCGCTCAAGCCGCTGAAAGAACAGATTACATTGTTTGAGCCGAATGCTCGTATTGAATATCAGATTATTAAAAATCCATTGATCAAGCATCATCTGGGGATTATCGAATTTGAAGCGCTGGCCGATGATAAAACCCTGGTCACCTATACGATTGAATTACAGGCGCGTGCGCCTTTTGTGAGTAAATTAATTCTTGCACAGTTACAGGCAGCGATTAAACTAGGCCTGACGAAACTCGCAAAATCTGTTTAAACAACAACGGGAAAGCAATGACAGTTCAAATTATTACCATTGATGGTCCAAGTGGGTCTGGCAAAGGCACGTTGGCAGCAAAACTGGCTGCACATTATCAGTTTCACTTATTGGATTCTGGCGCGCTCTACCGACTTTTGGGTTTGTCATTGCATCACCATGATTTACTGGATTTAATGGATATTAAGTTGCCAGAATGCGTACAAATCGCAACAAATCTGGATATCCAGTTTGTCAGTAGCGAAACCGGGGTGCAGGTATACTTGGATGGCGAAGATGTTTCCCAGACCATTCGAACTGAACGCGTCGGAGAATTTGCTTCAAAAGTTGCTGCAATTCCTGAGCTTAGAATGGCAATGGTTTCACGTCAACATGCTTTTGCACAGGCACCTGGTCTGGTGGCAGATGGCCGCGATATGGCCACAAGTATCTTCCCGCAAGCTCAGGCTAAAATATATTTGACTGCATCGGCTGAATCGCGCGCGCAAAGACGTGTAAAGCAGTTGCAGGGTATGGGGCTGGATGTTAAAATAAACGATATTTTAGCTAATATCATCGCGCGTGATAAACGAGATATGGAACGCACTGTCGCTCCACTCAAGCCTGCCGACGATGCTTACATTATCGATAGTTCAAATTTGAACATTGATGAGGTATTCCAGTTGATGACCACTTATGTGGACCAGCAGTTAGCCAATTAACCTGATTTTATCAGCAAACGCATAGCTTGATCAGTTTTATATGGACTATGTAGATGCTTAATTAAACCGGCCTTGTCTGATCCAAGACCGCTGACTTTATCGGAAATATCATGACCGAATCTTTTGCAGCCCTCTTTGAAGCAAGTGAATTAAACCTCAACGTTGAAAAGGGTGCAGTTATCCAGGGCGTTGTAGTAAGCATTGACTCTGATTGGGTAACTGTTGACACTGGCCTTAAATCTGAAGGCGTTGTTGACCGTGCTGAGTTCTTAAATGAACAGCGCGAACTTGAAGTTCAAGTTGGCGACACTGTAGACGTAGTTGTTGAAGCGCTTGACAACGGTATGGGTCAAACTGTTCTTTCTCGCGAAAAAGCTAAACGCGCTGAGACTTGGACTAAACTTGAAAAAATCTTTGAAGACGGCGAAATCGTTACTGGTGTTATCTCTGGTAAAGTTAAAGGCGGTTTCACTGTTGACATCGGTCCAGTACGTGCGTTCCTTCCAGGTTCTTTAGTTGATACTCGTCCTATTCGTGATACGACTCACCTAGAAGGCAAAGAGTTAGAATTTAAAGTAATCAAACTTGACGCTAAACGTAACAACGTTGTTGTTTCACGTCGTGCTGTTATGGAAGCTGAATCTTCAGCTGACCGTGAAGCTCTTCTTGCTCAGCTTGAAGAAGGTCAAACTGTTACTGGTACGATCAAAAACCTTACTGACTACGGTGCATTCGTTGACCTTGGCGGTATTGACGGTCTTCTTCACATCACTGATATGGCTTGGAAACGCATCAAGCATCCTTCAGAAGTTGTTGAAGTGGGTCAAGAAGTTACTGTTAAAGTACTTAAGTTCGACCGCGAGCGTAACCGTGTTTCTCTAGGTCTTAAACAACTTGGCGAAGATCCATGGTTAGCGATCATGAACCGTTACCCTAAAGGTTCAATCGTTAAAGCGCGCGTAACTAACCTGACTGACTACGGTTGTTTCGCTGAAATTGCTGAAGGCGTTGAAGGTTTAGTACACGTTTCAGAAATGGATCACACGAACAAAAACATCCACCCATCTAAAGTTGTTCAGATCGGTGATGAAGTTGATGTTATGGTTCTTGAAGTTGATGAAGAGCGTCGTCGTATTTCTCTTGGTATCAAACAAACTCGTGCTAACCCATGGGAAGAGTTTGCTAAAGACCACGACAAAGGCGAAAAAGTTTCTGGTACGATCAAATCTATCACTGACTTTGGTATCTTCATCGGTTTACCAGGCGGTATCGACGGTCTAGTTCACTTGTCTGATATTTCTTGGAACGAACAAGGCGAAGAAGCGATTCGTCGTTACAAGAAAGGCGACACTGTTGAAGCGGTTATCCTTTCTGTAGACGCTGAAGGCAACCGTATCAGCCTTGGCATCAAGCAAATGAACAACGATCCGTTCAATGACTTCCTTGCTGCTAACGAACGCGGTGCGTTGGTTAAAGGTACTGTAACTGCAGTTGATGCGAAAGGCGCGACTGTTAAGTTGGCTGACGAAGTTGAAGCGACTCTGAAAGCATCTGAAATCAACCGCGATCGCGTTGAAGATGCAACTAAGTTCCTTGAAGTTGGTCAAGAAGTGGAAGCGAAGATCATCAACGTTGATCGTAAATCTCGCGCAATCAACTTGTCTATCAAAGCGAAAGACGAAGCTGAAGAGAAAGAAGCAGTTGCTAACTTGAAAACAGCGCCAGCTGCTGGTCAAGACAATGGTCCTAAGACGATTGGTGACCTGATCAAAGCTCAAATGGGCAACTAAGTAGACGTTTGAATTGTATTGTTAATGTAAGTTAACTAATACTTTTTATACAAATACTGTAAACGGTAGCGTAGTATTTAATTATTGCGCTACCGTTTTGTATTTAAACAGGTTATTATCGGGAAATAGATCCCAAGTAGCTTGATAATTAAAGAGGTCGCAGATGACTACTGAAGCACTTAATAAGTCTGACTTAATAGAGCGCATTGCATTAAAAAATCCGCATTTGGCCGAGCCTTTAGTGGAAGAAGCGGTTAAAATTATGATTGATCAAATGATAGAAGCTTTATCATCTGACAATCGTATCGAGATTCGCGGATTTGGTAGTTTTGCATTGCATCATCGTGAGCCACGCGTGGGTCGTAACCCTAAAACTGGTAAATCTGTAGAAGTGGCTGCAAAAGCAGTTCCGCACTTTAAGCCAGGTAAGGCCCTTCGGGATGCTGTAAACGAATCTGCAAATAAATAATTGTAAATATTTACGGGGTGTTCATGCGTTACGTTCTGGTCGTTCTTTTATTGGTGCTGTTTGGCTATTCATTGGCTTTGGTTTTGCAAAATGGTACCGAATTGTCCGTGGACTTGTTATTTACTCAAGTTCCTGCAATGCGTCTAGGATTATTGCTGCTCCTTACCCTATCTCTAGGCGTCGTGTTAGGCCTGTTATTGGGCGTTCAAATCTTCCGGGTTTTCCAGACCAATTGGGAAATCAAGCGATTACGTAAAGACATTGAACATCTGCGTAAGGAACAGTTGAATACAGCCAAGTTAATGGCCGCTGAAGCAGCAGCCCATACCCGGCATGAAAAAACTGTATTAGATATTACCAATGAAAATCAAAGCCCATTATAATGGGCTTATTTTTTGCCTATTTGAAGGGATAATCTCTTGAGTATCATTGTTGCACTAGATGCCAAAAGCCAATTTGATGCCTTAGCCATTGCAGAACAGCTAGATCCTGCCTTGTGTCGACTAAAAGTGGGCAAAGAGTTATTTACCCATGAAGGTCCAATCATTGTCAGAGCACTTCAAGACAAAGGTTTTGATGTATTTCTGGATCTGAAATTTCATGATATTCCAAATACGACTGCACAGGCAGTCTGCGCGGCAGCTGATTTGGGTGTATGGATGGTGAATGTACATGCATCTGGTGGCCGAAAAATGATGGAAACCTGTGTGGAGCGTTTACAAGCAGGCAACTATAAAACTCAACTCATTGCTGTGACAGTGCTGACTTCAATGGGTCGTGAAGACCTCAAAGATATTGGTCTGGATATTGAGCCAAATGAGCATGTCAAGCGTCTGGCTCAACTGACCAAAAACAGTGGCCTGGACGGGGTGGTGTGTTCAGCTCAAGAAGCAAAAATGTTACGTGAAACATTAGGCCAAGACTTTGCTTTGGTAACACCCGGTATTCGTCCTGAAGGCTCAAATGCCGATGATCAGAAGCGTATTGTGACACCGAAACAGGCGATGCTGGACGGCTCGACTCATTTGGTGATTGGCCGTCCTATTACCCAGTCTAAGAATATGCGTCAGACTTTAAAAGATATTTTGGCAACGCTTTAATATGGTTTGAATGACAAAAAGCCTTTCAGTCGAAAGGCTTTTTTTATATATTGAAAAAAATGGTTATAAAATAAAAAGGAAAAATGATGACTTCATCTGAACCACAATTAGAAAAGAACAGAATGACGTGATTCCAAATGTTCAAAAGGCGGAACAGCTTAAGCAACAAGAACAGCAACAACAGCAGGCAAGTTCAGCAGATTGGACAGCGGGGATCGATGTGGTCAGTTTGGCATCTGATGCCATCAGCCTTGCTTCGGATGTTATTGAAACAGTAGGCGATGCCTTAAGTGATATTGATTTAAGTTTTTAGTCAGCCCTCCCTGCCTTCTTGCTTGTGCTTCGTTTTAAAATCCTGCTTTAAAACTTAGTCAGGAAGGAGAGTTCCTCTTTAGAAAAGAGAGATTTAGGGAGATTGAGAAAGCAATAAAGCAATTAAATCGCTGCCAGTACACTCACCATGACTGGTGCTAACAGTGACAAAATAAATCCACTGACCATAGCATGTGGAATAAAGTCATGCCCGCATGCCTGCTTAACCATCGGTAAAGTCACATCCATTGCAGTTGCACCTGCTGCGGAAATGGCCGATCTTGGATATCTCCAGCCCATACAATACATCAGTAAGATGGCAAAAATTTCTCTAAACAGGTCATTCATTAGTGCAATGCTGCCGAGTTCTGCATTTCGAAGCTCGGTCACGACAACGCCTGACATTGAGTAAAATCCATAGCCTTGTGACAGCATGATCAAATCTTTCAGGCCAATCTGTGTGTTCCAGAATGAATAGAGCATAACTGCGAATAATGAACCGAAGATACAACCGATTGGAACCAGAAGAATTTTGATATTTAACCAAGAACGATCCAGTGGCGAATAAGCCAGATCTAAACCAATGAAAAACATAAATATCAGTAACAAATGCCAGGTGCTAATGTGCAAGGATAAATCAAACAGACTCAAGCCAGCATGTAAAAAGTATCCGCCTGCGAGTGCCAAAAAAGCATAACTCATATTCAGTAAGGATTTAATTACCAGATCAAGGGATGCTCTGCCTGAACTGGGAAGAAAACCAGCCCACTTGAACAGCAAATAGCAAATAGCAAAAGCACCGAGTGATGTCAGAAAGGCAATGCTGATGGATGTACTCAGAATCTGTAGGGGATGCTGTAATTCATCCACAAGCTGTGAGAATTCAAAGGAAATCGCAATCAGTAACACATAGCTAAAATAAGGTAAGAGCTTGAAACAGATTTTAATCATCGATACTGGAATCCGTTTCGCCAAAGCAAAACCGAGTGCCAAACAGAGAAGAAGCTGAAAGATGAGCCAAAGCGATTGCATAAGTTTAATAGATTGAAAAAATTATCTTTAAATTATGCCATCGCTTGATGCTAGATGGTGAAAAGCTTTTAGCTAACTTTATTGAATAATCTATAATCTGCGGTATTGGGTTTCTTGGTTTTCAGCCAGTATTTCCAGGTATAAGTCGGCCATAGGGCAAAATTCTTGCCACCTTCCTGCTGATACCAGCTGACACAGCCAGATTGCCATACGGTCTGTTCAAACATATGTTGCACCTGCTGATTAAATGTATCTTGCGCCTGCTCTTTGACCATAATGGCATCGCTATGTGATTGATCGACCCGCTGCATGAGCTGCAAGATATAGTCAACTTGTGCCTCAATCATAAAAATCACAGAGTTGTGTGCCAATAGGGTATTTGGGCCCAGTAATTGAAACAGGTTTGGGAAACCTTTCATGCAAATTCCATAATAACTTTCAGCCCCCTGTTTCCAGACCTCATTGAGCTGTAGATTATCCAGCCCAGTACATTGAAAATTCTTCATATAGATGCGTGGATCGGTAATGAACCCGGTGCCATAAATCAGACAGTCAATTGGCCGCTCCTGACCATCTTGGGTAATGATGCTATTTTCAGTAAGTTCCTGAATCTTTTCAGTCACCAGTTCTACATTCCTGCGGTTAAAAGTCGGGAAATAGCTATTGGAAACCAGAATACGTTTACAACCCATGATGTAATCCGGAGTGAGTTTTTGAGCTAACTCAGGATCTTTAATCTGGTATTTGATGAACAGTTCTGCCAGTTTCTGGGTGTATTTCATGATTCCGGGTTTAACGATGGGGATGACCCGCGATTCATTTGACCAATATAAGCGGGCACGGTGCAGTTTTCGGAACCAGTCATATTTTTCAAATAGTGTCTTTTCGAGAGGGTGATAGACACGTTCATCGCGAGGAATGATCCAGGCTGCAGTACGTTGCATGACATAGAGTTGTTTGCATTGTGGGGCAATTTCCGGAACATATTGAATGGCGCTGCCACCTGTGCCAATCGATGCGACATTTTTGCCATTTAAATCATAAGCATGATCCCATTGTGCAGAATGAAAGACTTTCCCTTGAAACTTCTCAATACCGGGGATAGGTGGAATCTGGGGAATATGTAAAGGCCCTGAAGCAAATATGACAAATTGGGCTTCCAGGATACTTTGATCTTGTAACTGCAATTGCCACAGACAGCGCTCTGCCTGGTAATGCGCTGAAAGGACTTCAGTATTTAAGCGGCAGAACGCACGCAGCTTATAATCGTTTACCAGATCCTGAATATAGGAAAATATCTCGGGTGCTTCGGCATAGCGTTTTGACCAGTTACTTTTCGGAGCGAATGAGAGGGAATATAAATGTGACTGCACATCACAGGCTGCGCCAGGGTACTGGTTGTCTCGCCAGGTTCCACCAAATTCATGGCCTTTTTCCAGCAGAATAAAATCATGGATGCCTTGCTGCTGTAAACGTATTGCCATGGCAATACCGCCAAAACCGGCGCCAATAATGGCGACTTTGGTAAAGGGTGGCGAGCGGGTGGCACTTGTATTTTCCAGCATCATTGCATTCCTTGCTTATTTTAATAAGAGATTATTATCATCATTCACTGATAAAAGATTAGACCTAAAATTGATCTAAACGGCAATAGCAGTACACTTATTTTTATAGTACAACTAAGACTATCACATTGTATTTGTATGGTTATGAAACGTTCTGTTCTCAGTCTAATGTATTTGATTCAAGGGATGCGCAAGGCGGGCATAGACGTCGATCAGAAGCTGCAAAACATTGGACTGCGTGTCGATGCCTTTGATCCTGGCTCGATTATTCATCCGAGTTTGGAACATGATGTACTTAAGGTGGTAGGGCAGGAAATCGAAGCTGAGCAGGGATTATTGATTGGCCAGCATTATGCATTGGCAGGTTATGGTCCGTTGTTGATGTTACTGGTTACCAGTCCGACGGTACGTGATGCGCTGCATCAGGTGATCCGCTTTCAACAGTTGACGCATTTGACAGGACAATTGGGTTTGCAACAAAGCGAGCATCATAGCGCGCTGTGTTATCGACCGAAAAATCTGGAAGATGGTCTGGGTGTGTTGCTGGCACAGGCGGAGATTTCGGGAACTTTCAAGTTTATCCGTGATATCTACAAAATGATGGGCCTGTCCAAACCTGATTTACGGATCGAGTTACCATTTGCCCATCCGCAAGAGCCGAATATCTTAAAAGTCTATCATGATTATTATGGGACACAGGTTCAGTTCGATGCACCAAGTGCGGCATTCTGGTTTGATGAAGCAGTTCTGGATATTAAAATTCCGTCTGCGGATACGGTGACCTTTGCGCTGTATGAAGCCAAGTGTTTTGCTGAATTGCAACGTTTGCAACAGGATGAGCAGACACCGACAGTGGTGCAGCGCGTTCAGGATTATCTGGAAATACAAAGTGGTTTGATGCCGAGCATGGCCGAAACTGCGCAGGCGCTAAATATTCCGGAGCGAACCTTGCGGCATCAGTTACAGCAGTGCGATACCAGTTATAAACAGATTCGCGAAGACATTATTAAAGATAAGGCTTTGCGATTGATTGAATATAAACAGTATTCAATTGAAATGATTGCAGAGTTGTTGGGCTATTCCGAGCCGGCTGCTTTTAACCATGCCTTTAAACGCTGGTTTGGGCAAAGCCCTCGGCAATATGTGAAATAGCCTAAGCTTGTTTATGCCAAAGTGTTATAGTGTGTTGATTAAACTCCGCTATAATTAAATTGATCCCAAATAGTACGAAACTCTATGTCCGATTTTAATTCACAGCACAGCACCGCCTTTAGTCCGATTTCTCCTGCAGAACGTTATGCACAAGCGATATCTTCGGGACAGTTTATGCCTGATGATGCACAGGCAATGGCAGTACATGAACTGAATCGTGTCTGGCTGGAATTGATTCAGCGTTTTAAGGCCTCGAAAAAAGCCTTTCGCCGTTTTCGCCGTCAGACTTCTCCCAATGGCGTGTATATGTGGGGTGGTGTGGGTCGTGGCAAAACCTGGTTAATGGATCAGTTTTATGATTCGATTCCATTTCGCCGTAAAACCCGGATGCATTTTCACCACTTTATGCAGCATGTGCATCGTGAATTAAATAAGCTCTCTGGGCAGCGTAATCCGCTGGATCTGGTCGCGGATCAGATTTATAAAGACGCGGTGATTATCTGTTTCGATGAGTTCTTTGTATCCAATGTCACCGATGCCATGATTCTGAGTGATCTGTTCCAGAAACTATTTGAACGCGGGATTACTTTGGTTGCAACTTCGAACATTGCCCCAGATGGTTTGTATAAAAACGGGATTCATCGTGACCGTTTCCTGCCGACGATTGAACTGGTCAAGAAAAACTGTGTGGTGTTAAACGTCGATGCCGGCGTCGATTACCGTTTACGCGTATTAAAACAGGCGCAGTTATTCAAATTCCCATTAACCCATGATCATAAAAACTGGATTGCGCAACGTTTCAGCGCTTTGACTCAGACGCAAACCTGCTCTGAAGAGCCGATTATCATCAATAACCGTATTGTGGAAACTGTGTCACATACCGAAGATGTATTGTGGTGCGAGTTTTCTGAGCTGTGTCTAAAACCACGTAGCCCGGCTGACTTTATTGAAATTGCCAATATTTATAATACGGTTTTAGTCAGTAATGTGCCGCACCTGACCGATTTCCTCAATGATGGGACGCGCCGTTTTATTTATCTGGTCGATGAGTTCTATGACCGTGGTGTCAAACTGTTATTGACCTCGGAAGACAATATTATTGATATTTACCAAGGTGAAAAACTGGTCTTTGAAATTGAACGGACGCGTTCACGTTTACTGGAAATGCAGTCGGATGAATATCTGAATTCTGAACATCGTCAGATTCAGAAAACTATCTCGAGTGAGTAGGAAGCAGAATAAAAGCGCTGGTCATTGACTGGCGCTTTTTTATAAAAATAAGCAGGTAATTGATCGACAACTAGGGCCAAACATGGCTTAATCTTGATCTAAATATGATCGTGTATAACTAGAATGCATAATTTTTACTCGAAAATCTGAACTTAAGTCTAATTTCTACATTTCGAAAACTTTATACACTGTCATTAGGGTATTTAGCAGAATGATATCTCAATGCGGCTGAGCGACGTCTGATATGTTTATGAGGGTACTCATATTATGAAAAATGCTCAGTATTTAGCAATTTGATAATACTATTCAGCTAGATTTTAATCGGTATACTAGAATCTCTTGTATAAAAAGTAGCAATATCAGGAAAGACAATGACTGCACGTATTCAAAAAGG
This sequence comes from Acinetobacter sp. YH12208, assembly GCF_013418055.1. Lineage (NCBI taxonomy): Bacteria > Pseudomonadati > Pseudomonadota > Gammaproteobacteria > Moraxellales > Moraxellaceae > Acinetobacter > Acinetobacter sp. YH12208. The sequence continues at coordinate 71,337 of NZ_VPCT01000008.1, read as the reverse complement.
CAAGTTAGCGATTGCTAAAGAACTTTACGATTTTATCGAAAATGAAGCACTACCAGGTTCTGGTTTGGATAGTGAAACTTACTGGAAAAACTTTGAACAAGTCGTTGTTGATCTTAGCCCTAAAAATAAAGCACTTTTGGCTAAGCGTGATGACATTCAAGCGAAAATCGATGAATGGCACCGCAATAACACATTTGAATTACAAGCTTACAAAGCTTTCTTGACTGAAATTGGCTACTTGTTACCAGAAGTAGAAGATTTTCAAATCAGCACTGAAAATGTAGACGAAGAAATTGCCGTATTGGCCGGCCCACAGCTGGTGGTACCGGTACGTAATGCACGTTACTGCCTCAACGCAGCCAACGCACGTTGGGGTTCTCTCTACGATGCACTTTATGGTTTCGACGTGATCTCTGAAGAAGATGGCGCGGAAAAAGGCAAAGGCTATAACCCGAAACGTGGTGAGAAAGTTGTCGCATTTGCGAAAAACTTCCTTGACGAAACTTTCCCATTGGCACAAGGTTCGCACGCAGACGCAACTCAATATGCAGTTGATCGCAACGCACTGGTTGTAAAATTAAAAGATGGTTCTACAACGACTGTTGCGGATAGCGCTAAATTTGTTGGCTTCAATGGCGAAGCGTCAGCACCGACTGAAATCGTATTTAAAAATAACGGTCTGCACGTTATTGTGCAAATTGATGCAACGAGCCCGATTGGCCAGACTGATGCCGCTGGCGTAAAAGACGTAGTTCTTGAAGCTGCGGTTACCACCATTCAGGATTTGGAAGACTCGATTGCAGCGGTTGATGCTGAAGAAAAAGTGGAAGGCTACCGTAACTGGTTAGGTCTGATGAAAGGCACTTTAGAAGAGTCCATTCAGAAGAATGGTAAAACAGTTACCCGTACACTGAATGCAGACCGTACTTTCAAAAATGTGGAAGGTGGTGAAACCAAGGTTCATGGTCGTTCATTGATGTTGCTGCGTAATGTCGGTCATTTGATGACAAACCCTGCCATTTTGGTCGATGGTGCAGAGATTTTTGAGGGCATCATGGATGCCTTGATTACACCATTGTTGTCTTTTGCCGACATCAAAGGTGAAAATACCATCAAGAACTCGCGTCAAGGTTCAATGTATATCGTTAAACCAAAAATGCATGGTCCTGAAGAAGTGGCATTTGCCGTTGAATTGTTTGAACGTGCGGAACAGGTACTGGGTTTGCCTGCAAAAACTTTAAAAATCGGGATTATGGATGAAGAGCGCCGTACTTCTGTAAACCTGAAGAACTGTATTGCACAAGCCAAAGACCGTACTATTTTCATCAATACAGGCTTCATGGACCGTACCGGTGACGAAATCCATACCTTTATGGAAGCAGGCCCATTCGTACGTAAAGGCGAAGTCAAAGGTCAGATCTGGTTCCCGGCTTATGAAAACCGTAACGTGATGATCGGTCTGCAAGCAGGTTTACGTGGCAAAGCGCAAATCGGTAAAGGCATGTGGCCAAAACCAGATATGTTGCTCGACATGTATAAAACCAAAACTGAACATCCGGAAGCAGGTGCGAGCTGTGCATGGGTGCCATCACCAACAGGTGCGGTAATTCACGCGATTCACTATCATCAGATTAATGTTGCGGATCGTCAGCAAGAGTTATTGGCAACTGAAGCCTTGTCACTAGATGACTTGTTAACGCCACCATTAGCAACAGACACTAACTGGTCTGAAGAAGAGAAAACCAAAGAACTTGAAAATAACTGTCAGGGGATCTTGGGTTATGTGGTTCGCTGGGTAGACTTAGGTGTAGGTTGTTCTAAAGTACTCGATATCAACGATGTCGGGTTAATGGAAGACCGTGCGACTCTACGTATTTCTTCACAGCACGTGGCGAACTGGTTGCGTCATGGTGTGGTAAGCCGTGAGCAAGTAGAAGAAGTGATGCAGCGTATGGCGAAAATTGTAGATCAGCAAAATGCCAATGATCCGTTGTATACGCCAATGTCTGCAGACTTTGCCAACAATATTGCATTCCAGGCAGCGTCTGACCTGATCTTTAAAGGTGGTGAACAGCCATCAGGTTATACCGAGCCACTTTTACATGCAGCACGTTTAAAGTTAAAAGGTTATACAGGTGACTAATCCCGTCTAACTTAAAAAAGCCTCTTCGGAGGCTTTTTTATTGTCTAATGGTAAGCGGCTGTCTTTCTGACTAGAAATTTTTCAGTTGAACTCTTAAAGTGGAGCAAAGCTTGCGAGGAACAATAAAATGATGACGGTATATCAGGACTTAGACCAGCAGTTTATTCATGGTCAGTGGCAACATGGAACTTCAACCAAAATCATAAAAAATATCAATCCTTTTACCCAAACCGAAATTATGAGTCTTGCAGCTGCCAGCTCTGTCGATGTAGACAGTGCGTATACGGCAGCAGAACAGGCTTTTCAACAGGGTGTTTTGAATTCCATTGAAGTCCGTAAAACAGTATTGCAAAATTTAATTAATATTATTCAGCAGCGCCGTGCAGAAATCATTGACTGGCTGATTATTGAATCAGGCAGTACGCGCATTAAAGCCGGCCTTGAGGTAGATGCTGCCTTGGGGATTATTCACGAAAGTCTGGCATTTCCAGATCAGCTGAAAACTGAACAGCTCGAAAGCAAAGATCCAGTACGGAAAAGTTTGGTCTTGCGTAAACCTTTAGGCGTGATTGCAGTCATCAGCCCATGGAACTTTCCATTTCATCTGTCCTTGCGTTCAGTGGCGACAGCGATTGCCTGTGGCAATACGGTTGTCTTGAAACCAGCCAGTGATACGCCGGTGACTGGCGGTACATTAATCGGGAAATTATTTGAAGAAGCCGGTTTGCCTCCGGGTGCATTGAATATTATTGCCGGTGCTGGCAGTGAAATCGGGGATTATTTTGTCGAGCATTCAGTGCCAAAAATGATTTCATTTACCGGCTCGACTGAAGTGGGGAAAAGTGTCGGCAGTAAAGCTCTGGCCAGTTCCAGAATCAAACGTTTGGCACTGGAACTGGGCGGCAATGCACCCTTGGTGATTCTGGATGATGCCGACCTTGATCTGGCGGTTGAACTGACCTTGATGGGGCGTTTTATGCATCAGGGACAAATTTGCATGAGCACCAATCGGGTTGTTATCGATGCATCTATTCATGATGCTTATGTGGATAAGCTTCTGGATCGAGTCAAAATGATTCCAGTGGGCGATCCGAATCTGGAAGATACCATCATCGGGCCGATCATTAATCGGAGTCAGGTCAAAAAGCATCAACAGATCATTCAGACAGGCAGCGAGCAGGGCGCACAGCTGGTATATGAGGGCGGAATTGAAGGAAATCTGGTCTATCCGCATATTTTCATTAACGTCACAGCCGATTCTGATTTAGCACAACAAGAAAGCTTCGGTCCGATTTTACCGATCTTAAAAGCACGTGATGAGGCCCATGCTTTAAATCTGGCCAATGCAACAGAGTTCGGTTTGTCCAGTGCAGTCTGTACATCAAATATCGAACGCGGCAGCACTTTTGCGGCACAACTGGATATTGGCATGACCCATATTAACGGGATCAGTGTTGCAGATCAGTCGAATGCACCCTTTGGCGGCGAGAAAAACTCAGGACTCGGACGTTTTAATGGTCGCTGGATTTTTGAGGAGTTTACCCGGACACACTGGTTGACCATACCGAATTCATGATACTCAAATCTATATCAATATTACAGGTTTGGCTCAGACATCAGGTTATAATCGAGTGGTCGAATGATTTACATTAATCCGCCATGTGTGCCAACTTTAAACCTTTAAGCTTAGAACAATTGCATAATCTGGGGTTGCCCGAAATTCCCTTTGAATATCCGGAAGAGGTCTATCCCAATTATGCTACACCGCTGTTATTTCATTCAGCTCAAGGACTGGAATGGCGGTCGGTAAATTTTGGCCTGATTCCAAAATGGGCAGAAGATAAAAGTATAGCTACCAAGACCTATAACGCCAGAAATGAAACTTTATTGCAAAAGCCAACCTTTGCTGAAGCCACTGCCAAATGTCATTTTGGGGTCATTCCTGTTGCCGAGTTTTATGAGTCCAAATATTTTGACAATAAACCACAGCGTTGGGGTGTAAGACGTCAAGATGGTCAGGCGACTTTTATTGCGGCAGTATATGAGATTACACGAGTACAAGGGGAAATTGTACGATCTGCCAGCATGATTACGATGGATGCCATTGACCATCCGATGATGAAAGAATTTCATGAGCCTGGAAATATCAAACGTTCGGTGATCGTGATTCCGCATGAGCGACTACAAGAATGGCTGACACTGAGTCATCCGGATATTCGAAGTTTTGTACACGGCTTTCCGGAAGAAGAGTTTGAATGTTCACATGTTCCCAAAGAAAAAATCAAAAAAGCCAGCCCACAACTGAACTTTTTTGATTCTTAGAAAGCTCCGGTGAATTATTTATTATTGAAAGTATGCCAATTCGCCAGCGTCTATTTAAAAATAAAAAGTAGGACTTTTAACGAGCCAGGTTTTTAAAAATATGACGTAAACTTTCCATGGTTTTTTCAATTTGCAAAGGCGTCAAGCCTTCAAATGACTGCTCTAGTACTATATTGGTCAGATCATTGATCTTATGTGTCATTTGCATGCCTTTTTCGGTCAAAAATACCCGGGTAATTCGTGCATCATCTTCACATGAATAAGTCTCAACCAGACCCTCATCTTTTAAGCGATAAACAATTTTAGTGGTGGTCGACATTTTAGATACGACCATCTCTGATAAGTCGGATACACTCGCACGCGGTTTGGATTTTAAGGCAAGAAGGATACGGCGGCGCGAATTGTCGACACCATATTTTTTAAGTGCGTGATCGACATTAAGTACATATTGAGCATGAACCTGAGTAACCCAATAATAGGGAAAGTTTTCTAAATTAAATTCTTCCGTACACGGTAAAAATTTTGCATATTTCTTAGTCATGAAATGTTCCTTGTATTTATTTTTCTAGGGCCCGTCCATTTTATGAAAAAGTTTATGCATGTTTCAACCTTTATTTTAAAAATGTTAAAGAGATTGCACTTTTTAGTTTTTCTTAATAGCCCCAGAAGTCGAGCAGTTCTGCATATGCGCTGATTCAGGACAGAGAATGGCCATTTTAAATCGGATGAAAGGCAATAATATTTTGTGTAAAATTAATACTTAATTGTATATTTCTGAGGCGGAATCATTTTCCGCAATCGTTTGTCATTCGACAGCATGATTCGCTTATCGGCCAAAATGCAATCACTCTGATTTTAATCAACCAGACAATTTTGCTGATGGATCTATGCAGTTATGCGGAGGAATTTCCCCATCAAAAAATTCAAGCCCTATTTTAACTGATTGCTTTTTTAATCGGTATATATTTGATGGCTGAATTTTTAGTTCACTTTAAAAGTGGTTGAGCTAATGAATGGTAATTATGCATATTTTTAATTAAAGTAAAATAATTTGTGAAGAAAAAATTAAGTTTAATGCGTTTTATACACACTGATTAATGAAAAAAGTCTAAGGAAAATCATAATCATGTAATTTTTTTATAAATTAATACATTACAAAATACTCAGTTTATGCATAATGGAATGGTCTTAAGTTACATAGGTTAAATTTAATGGATCCCTCGCCGTGCGTTGATCTTCCATCTCTATTTCTAGCTTACTCGAACGGGGTAGTTCTCTAATGGAATTTTTATTAGATCCCGGAATTTGGGTAGGTTTAATTACTCTTATTATTCTTGAAATCGTTTTAGGTATTGATAACCTAGTCTTTATTGCCATTCTGGCTGAAAAACTTCCTCCTGAACAACGTGATAAAGCTCGTGTCATCGGTCTTTCACTCGCATTATTGATGCGTCTGGGCCTGTTGTTTGCCATTGCTTGGCTGGTCACTTTGACTCAGCCGCTGATCACCCTGTTTGACTGGACCTTCTCTGGTCGGGACTTGATCTTGTTATTTGGTGGCTTGTTCTTGGTGTATAAAGCCGTCACAGAGTTACATGAAAAGATAGAAGGTAAGCCTGAAGTCAAATTGACCACTAAGGTGGTTTATGCAAGTTTCACTGCTGTTGTTGCCCAAATTGTGGTTTTAGATGCTGTATTTTCTTTAGATTCAGTGATTACTGCAATTGGTATGGTCGACAATATTTACGTCATGATGGCTGCAATGATTGTTGCGATGGGTGTAATGCTACTGGCATCGAAACCATTGACCAGTTTTGTAAACCGTCATCCAACTGTGGTGATTCTGTGTCTAAGCTTCCTGCTTTTGATTGGTATCAGTCTGATTGCAGAAGGTTTTGGTTTCCATATTCCAAAAGGCTATATCTATTCAGGTATTGGTGTCGCGATCTTGATCGAAGCGTTCAACCAGTTCGGCCAGCGTAATGCAGCAAAGCATGAATCTAAGATTCCTTTGCGTCATCGTACGGCTGATTCTATTTTGAAGTTAATGGGCGGCAAGCTGGAAACCACTGATACTGACAAAAATGAAGCTCAAGAAGCCTTTGCAGATGAAGAACGTTACATGATTGGCGGGGTATTGACCCTTGCAGAGCGTTCAGTCGCTTCGATCATGACACCGCGCAGTCAGATTTCATGGGTCGATCTAGAGGATAGCCCGGAACAGATCCGTGAAAGAATTCTATCTGTTCCCCACAGCCTGTTTCCGGTATGTCGTGGCAGCCTGGATAAGGTGATTAGCATCGTACGTGCCAAGGAATTACTGGATGTGCTGGAAGAACCGGAAGAGTTAAAAGCCCTGATCAAACGCCATCGTCCAATTTATATCTTTGAAAAGATGAAAGTTATTGATGCGATCAATACTTTGCGTACCTCTAAAGGCTCTTTGGTCTTGGTGAGCGACGAGTTTGGTAATGTACAGGGTTTGATCTCACCACTAGATGTATTTGAAGCCATTGCCGGTGAGTTCCCGGATGCAGACGAACAACTTGATTTGGTCAGAATTGACGATTCCCACTGGATCGCTTCAGGTATGCTGGATCTGTATCAGCTTGAGCTTGAACTCGGCATGATTGATCTGATTGATGAAGATGCTGGTTATATCAGTGTTGCGGGTCTGATTCTGGATAAAACCAACAGTGTGGTCGAAGTCGGTACTGAATTGGATTATCAAGGTGTACAGTTCAAAGTCACTGAAATTGAAAGCAATCGTATCAAATCAGTCAGTATTCATTACGCGGCTTAAACACTTGCTTTGTTCAAATCTTGAAGGTCAGTTGCTCTAGTGGCAGCTGACTTTTTTTAATGCATCTTTTCTCAATTGTCCTTATTAAAACAAAGTGAGGTCATTGTTCAGACAGATTTTTTATCATTCGATGCAGACTATCACTCAAGTTGGATATTGAGCTGAATGGCTTGATATTGCACTAGAGTTTTAAGTCTAAAAGCCAGATTCGTAATGCAGCATAAGCAGAATCACATACTGGATATTGATCAAGAGAGCCTGTTAATTAAAGCTTAAAAGTAACATTCAAATCCTGCTGAATAATTAAATTATAATTCACATGATTTCAGCTGGGATCATGTGAAAACAGATCAAACAAAAGTTTGATTCCTTTGGTGGAAATCGGTAGTTAAGTTACATTAAGTTATATGAAGCCTACTCAGTTAACCACCGATCATGCTCAAAATAGTTTCAGCGTAGGATTCAGAAGCAACCTATCTCTTCAGAAATTAGTAGAAGATGTGAGCGATGTACAGCTAAAAGTGGGGTGTCAGGTCTATGCAAACCTGCAAACACCCCTTAAAGCTGCTAGCAAACTAAACTGCTCCCGGCAAAATTTGAAAGTTGGCGTATTGTCGAATGCTTTCAGTATTAAGTTGATGGACTTCATCCAGAAAAGCCACATTAAAACGGCCAAGCTGTGGCGCACGTTCAAAAGCCCGTTGACCTGCAATTGCAAAATGCACATGTGCAGCGAGTGCCGCGATTGCGGGAGAACTTACAGCACTATAGGCTGCAATCAGTGCACCAAGTGCACAACCGGTGGCCGTGACTCGCGGTTGTAAATATGATCCGCCTGATACTTGTATTACCGGATAATCTCTGGAAATGATGTAATCAGATTCACCGGAAATCGCGACACAGTCACAATGCGCCAATAAGCTTTGTGCCTGTAAATAAACATCGGCACTATTGATGGTACTGTCCACACCTTTGGATTCGATCCGCTTGCCGGCCAAAGCACCAATTTCAGAGGCATTGCCCCGTAAAATTGTCGGATGGGAATTGAGTAACTGATCTACCGTATTCGAGCGCCAATGCAGTACCGTTCCATAACCAACCGGATCCAGTACCCATGGTTTTTTCAGACGATGTGCCGTTTCCGCAGCAATGTGCATGGCCTGTACTTGTTCGGTGGTCGGTGTACCCAGATTGAGATTGATCGCAGCTGCAATTTTGGCAAAGCTTTCGGCCTCAAAAGGATTATCGATCATGGCGGGGGAAGCATTGGCAGCCAACACCACATTGGCCACATAATTACTGGCCACGGCATTGGTCATGATATGCACCAATGGCTGATGTTGCTGTAACTTTAACCATGCCTCGCAGATTTGATCCAGAAGCGTGTGCTGTAGTGCTTGCGTAGAAGTATTCATAATGATCATCTGTCAAAAAGTAATCTAAGTCGTATCTTCGCTCAGCGGGTAAAATAATGGTCCTGATGCTTACAGCTACGGCAGAACAGGCTGACATAGTCACTGGCATCATAATCCACCGAAAGCTCCTGTGAACCGCAGTGCATACAACGTTTCTGCGAATAAAATTTCAGGCGCGGTTCAATTTTATGCCATGAGCGCCAGACCGGCTGAAAGAAAATATTCTCATCATAACCCAGGAAGCGATAAAACAGGATTTCACTCATCTTGCTGAAGGCCAGTTGTGGCGGGCGTGGCAGGGTAGAGGTTTCCCATTTTTCCGTGACAGAACGTTCCCGATACTGTTGTAAGGTTTTTTTCAGCAGATTGGTATTAATAAAATTTTCATTGCGTGGCTTAAGCGCTTTTTGCTTATATAGATATTCCAGTGCGGTCTGTACCAGATAATAAATCTGCCCCACTGCCAAGACATCTAAAAGGCGATAGCAAAAGGTCTGAAAGCTCTGATTTCCGGCAATCTGCACATTCCAGCTACGACAGTAAAATTGCGCAAACTGAATGATCTCCTCATATAGCAGACAATACAGGGCATCTTTGACTTCATCTGCACTTTTAAAGGGCACACCTTGACTCAGGTTCTGATAAAACCAGTTGCGTAGTTGCTGGGTAATGCTGAACAGGCTCGGTTCAGAATAGCCATCCAGACGTACATTAATATAATAGTGCTGATTTTCCTGTTGCACATCTTTGGGAATTAAAATCTGTTCTCTGAGCATATTTTTGACCAGACCATGTTGAAACAGATAGTTCGGACTGATGGAAAAATAGCGAATTTGATGCCAGTCGATATATTCGCGGTGCTGGCTATATTCCTGTACTTGTTCATCTAAAATCGAAAGTAGAAACAGTTTATTGATAAAACTGAGCTGATTGAGCTCAGGAACCGGCCGGTCCTGTTTTTTATGATAGAGACGATTTTCCTGTAAACGGACTTCCTTGAGCATGCGTTTACGTTGGGCCAGACACTGTGCGCAATAACAATTATTTTTTTGATCCGGATGAAGCTGATGCTGGCAATGGCTGCATTCATGGTAACTCATCTCCTGATCATACTGTTCCGCCTCAATCCAATACATCGATGCCTTACATAGCGGGCAGTGGGTGCTTTCATCAAGCTGTTTTTGCAGAACACTGAATACCATGGTCGCGGGCAACTCTAGAATGGACGGGCATTTGATTATACACGGCTGATGAGATGCAAACGTAGTGGACGGGTGCAATTTTTCTAAATCAAAAATAGTCATCCAAACAGGAGAAGAGCTACCGAAGTAGCTCTGATTTTAAAACATGAAATGATGCTTTTTAAACCGGGCAGGGTAATGTGTCGTCCTCCTCGCCGCGATGTTTAGCATGAATTAAGGCCTGAACTTTTTTAGAGGGCACTTTTTTGGCACCGAGTGCATCGTAGCTGTTGAGAATGGCAGTTACTTCATGGGCCTGAAGTGGAATTCCTTCACAGCTCATCAACAGTGCAATCACTTTATGGTCAATATTGGCCTGATCCAGTGTTTGCAAAGTTTTGATATTTTCGATCCGTACAACATGCTGTTTTAAATACATGGCTCACCTCATCATCGTTATCATTATTCTTTCATTGGAAGTGTGGAAAAACACAGTTTAACTCTAGCAAGAAGTGTGCTCATTTTTTAATCAGCATTTATGCGGTACTCTGCAAATAAAATTATATATTTTTAAATCAGTAATTTATTAAAATGTAAGAAATTATGATCCTGACTATTTTTATGGCATAGATATTTCTTATGTAGAGCCGGGTGCTGCTCAATTAGGCAGAATGCATTGAAAGTGGTGCACGAAATGCCCATATTAGATCTAACAATACAAATGCACAGACAGCGTTTCAAACTTGGCGTATGATTTTGACATGAACAATGTCGAACACGATAAAAGATTAGGACAGGACATGAATATTGCGGCAAACCCGGTGATCGAAGCGGATCAAACCATTTATTTAAAAGACTATCAAAAACCTTCCTTTGTTGTTGATTCCATCGACCTGAATATTCAAGTCTACAGTGACCACAGTCTGGTCAGCAGCAAGCTGGAGATGCAGCGTCAGACTGCTGGCGATCTGGTTTTGCTTGGCCGCGATCTGGAACTGCAATCGATCCGGTTAAATGGTCAAACCCTGAATGCAACTGACTACAGTCTTGATGCTGAACAACTGGTCATTGCCAATGCGCCTGATCAAGTGTCGCTTGAAATTGTGGTTAAAATCCATCCTGAAAGTAATACTATGCTGGAAGGTTTATATCAGGCCAGTTCAGATCTGTTTGTGACCCAAAATGAACCAGAAGGGTTCCGTAAAATTACTTTCTATCCAGACCGTCCGGATGTGTTGTCGGTCTTTACCACACGTGTAGAGGCAGACAAGAAATATCCGGTCTTGCTCGCAAATGGTAACCTGCTAGAAACCGGTGAAGTGGATGAAAATCGTCACTATGCCGTGTGGCAGGATCCGACCAAGAAACCGAGCTATTTGTTCGCCTGTGTCATTGGTGACTTGGCAGTGATGAAAGATTCCTATGTCACATCGGAAGGCCGCAATGTAGCTCTGGAAATCTACGCAGAAGAAAAAGATATTCCAAAATGCAAGATCGCCATGGAAGCGCTCAAACATTCTATGCGCTGGGATGAAGAGCATTATGGTCTGCCTTATGATCTGGATAATTACATGATTGTGGCAACCAGTGCATTCAACATGGGTGCCATGGAAAATAAAGGTCTGAATATCTTCAATACTTCATGCGTGCTAGCCGATGAAGAGTACACCACTGATGCCGCCATCATGCGGGTGCAGTCAGTCATTGCGCATGAATATTTTCATAACTGGACCGGTAACCGGATTACCTGTCGTGACTGGTTCCAGCTGTGTTTGAAAGAAGGCCTGACTGTATTCCGTGACCAATCTTTCTCGGAAGATTTACAGTCGGCTGCGGTACAACGTATTGATGATGTAGCAGTTCTGAAAGCACATCAGTTCCCGGAAGATTCAGGGCCGCTATCACATCCGCCGCGTCCAGATCATTTTGTAGAAATTAACAACTTCTATACTGCCACTGTTTATGAAAAAGGGGCTGAAATTAACCGCATGATGGCGACCTTGCTCGGTAAGGAAAAATTCCGTCAAGGAACCGATGAGTATTTCCGCCGTCATGATGGTCAGGCGGTAACGGTGGAAGACTGGGTATCTGCACTCACCGCAGGTTCAGGGGTGGATCTATCCAACTTCCTGACCTGGTATAACCAGCCGGGTACGCCTAAACTTGAAGCAAAAGCTGAATATGATATAGAGACACAAATTTATCGTCTCAGCTTGAAGCAAAGCCTGAAAACCCATGCCAAATATCCGAATCTGAAAGCGGTACCTATTCCAGTGGCTTTGGCGCTGTTTGATGCCGAAACCGGTGAGCAGTTGAAGCTAAACTCTGAAGCACTCTTTGAAAATGGCGTGAAAGATGGGGTGTATCTGTTTGATCAGGAACAAGCCACGATTGAATTTAGTGGGGTAACAGCAAAACCGGTGGTATCCTTGCTGCGTAATTTTTCTGCGCCAGTCAATCTGGACTTTGACTATTCAGAACAAGAATTGGCCTTCCTGCTGCAATATGAGACCAATGGTTTTAACCAGTGGCAAGCCACTCAAACGTTATTAGAGCGTATCTTGCTGGATGATCAGCCTGCGGATATTTATATCGCGGCGATGTTGAATACCTTGCCGGGTGTGATTGAAAAAGATCCGCTGTTGGCATCACGTCTGTTTGATGTGCCGTCTGAAGGTTATTTGGGCAGCCGTATTGATCAGGACTATAATCCGGTCATGATTCAGGAAAAGCGTGAGGCTTTGCTGCATACGCTGGCACGTGCCTTTGGTGAAACAGCCAAAGAGACGTATCTTGATCTGGATCCTGATCTGCAATCTGAATTCTCGCAAGCGATGGGTGTACGTGCTTTAAGAAACATCATGTTGACGATGATCGCCCGTCAGGGAGATACATCTGCCTTTGATTTGGCTTATGAGCAATATCACACAGGTAATATGTCTGAACGTTTGGGCGCCCTGAAAGTTCTGGTCTGGAACGATGCACCACAAGCAGAAGAAGCTTTGGCAGACTTTTATAGCCGCTTTGAAGACGAGGCTCTGTCTTTAGATCAATGGTTTATGGTGCAGGCAGCGCATCCAAAAGCAACCGATGCAACCATTGCCTATCTGACCCAGCATCCTGATTATGATCTGGCTGTACCAAACCGGATCCGTGCTGTGAGCGGCGGTCTGAATGCCAATCCGGTGAATACCTGGAGCTTTGGTGTGCAGCATTTTATTGGTCTGGCGAAATATCTAGATCAGAAAAACCCAATTGTGGGCTCACGTCTGCTGCAAGTATTGTCACGCTGGTACACCCTTGCTGAGCCGCAACGCAGTGAAGTCAAGGCGCAACTTGAAGTATTGAAGCCACTGGTCAAATCTAAAAATGTGTCTGAGACATTAAATAGTATGCTAAGTATATAAAATTCAGTCTCTATCAAAAAACCGGATCATCAAGATCCGGTTTTTTATCTGTTTTGATTTTAAATGGCCGGTTTAGATACATTTGAAATACGCTGATGCACTATGTGGCAACCAAAGCGTGTACAGTATTGCTATACGGACAAGAGTACTGATTTATTAAGCTGTAAGCAGGGTAAAAGGATCTTAGAGATCCACTTACTGGAGGTCATTTAAGATATGTTAGTGAAAATTGAAGATGGTTTTTATTTAAATAGCCAGCATATTATTGCCGTACATGTCAGCAAGAATCCTGAAAATGGCTTACTTGAAATCTCGATTCAATATACACCTCATTCTGTTCAGCAGGTCGGGGAATACAAGAAAGTATTTCAAAGCCAGCTTGATGCAGAAATCTTCTTGAGTGAGCTGAATCAAAAGCTTCGCTAAAAGCCTGCTCAGCTCAGGCTTTCATCAATACCTGTTATTGTCTGACCACCAGTACTGGAATATCAGAAAGTGCCAGCACATTTTGCGCCACACTACCCAGCATGAGTTTTTGCAAACCTTTACGGCCATGTGAACCCATAATAATGACATCAGTCGGTGATTCATTTGCAGCCTGTAAGATTCCTTCTGAAGGTGCCATACCATGCAGGATTTTTGTCGTGACCTGTATGCCTTCACGAACAAAGCTCTGTTTCAGGTCATTTAAGCGATCAAGCGCATTTTGTTCTGCATGCATAAAGTAATCTGTGACTGCTGGAGCAACTTTATAAAAATCTACGCCCTTAAAAGGGTCAACCGCAATGACACTGAGTAAGGTGACATGGCTATGAAATACTTTGGCCAGTTCGAGGGCATGTTCTGCGGCAGCATAGGAAATCGAGGACTCATCGAGTGCTACGAGAAGATGATCATAATTATTCATGGTGCTTCCTGATATTTATTATTGCAGTAAGGAAAATAGGATTTGGGTGGGTGAATCTCCATAACGTACGGTTTGGTTTGAAATCAAATATAGAAAACCGGGTAATGCGCACCTTGAAGATGCGCAAAGCTTTGATTATTTTTTCACGATCAGAACCGGAATTTCACTGGCACCTAAAACATCCTGTGCAAAGCTGCCCAGAATCATTTTCTGGAAGCCTTTACGGCCATGAGAACCCATAACAATCAGGTCTGCTTTTACTTCATCAGCAGTTTTGGCAATGTGCTCGGCATTGACCAGACCCGTGACGATCCGTGACTGAGCTTCAATACCTTCAGTCGCTGCAATCGCAGTGGCTTCTTTCAGGGCATTTTTGGCATTGGCATGCGCCTGTACAAAATATTCCTTCATGATAGATGAGCTGTAATAGAAATCAGCTTCAGTAAAAGGATCTTCTGCAATCAGGCTGATCAGGGAAAGCTGGCCACCAAATGCTTTGGCAATTTTTGCAGCATGTCGTACTGCGGAAAAAGAAATTTCTGAGCCGTCTACCGGAACTAAAATATGCTGATAGGCCATGATTTTTTTACTCCAAATGTTTATTGTTCGCTTCTGATTCATTGATAGCACAGTGACTCTACAGGTGCAATTGCAAAACCTAAAAAAATGAAAAAACTCATTAAATTACAACTATTATTCACATAAAACTGTAAAAAAATGGGCAAATAAATCCGAGCAAAAAACTGGGGATTTTCACCTCTGCTGCCAGAACGAACTGGATTAAGTTTTTGGTTTTTGAGCATTTCAGTTAAACTGCCTGCGCTTGATTTTTATCAATATAGGGAAATTGAAATTGTGAGATATATCGCGGTAAATCTTGTGCTGGTCAGCTCGATGATGTTAGCGGGCTGTCAGAATACCGTACAAAATAGCAGGCTAATTGCCAGTGCCTTCAATATGACCACGGGCCTACAACAAAAAGTGATGGATCGTTATGCTCCTGAAACTGTTCGGGTACAGAACAATATCGTGTACCAGCCGCTACAGGATTTAAGCTTCGATCTATATCAACCGCAGAATATTCAGAATCTAGGCCCGAGACCGACCATTGTCTGGATTCATGGCGGTGGCTGGATTTCAGGTTCCAAGGCACATGCCCGCGGCTATTTTAAGCTATTGGCGGCGCAAGGCTATAACGTGATTTCTGTACAATATCAGTTTGCGCCGCAGGTGACTTATCCGAGTCAACTTCAGCAAATTAATCAGGCGTTGGCATTTATCAACACGCATGCCGAGAACTACTACATTGATGCAGCACAACTGTATTTAGCCGGAGATTCTGCCGGTGCCAATCTGGCCAGTCATTATGCCGCATTGTTGACCAATCCAGAGTTTTCACAACAATCCAATTTCAGTCCAAATATTCAGCCAATGCAGCTCAAAGGCTTGATTTTGCATTGTGGTATTTACGATCTACAGGCCTTTGTGCAAAAAGCACCGGATGAAATCAAAATGGTCGAATGGGGCGTTTATAATCTGGTACAGGCTTATACGGGCGACCAGAAAGATGATGTCGAATTTTTAAAGCAGATTTCCCCGATCCAGCATATTTCAAATGCTTATCCGCCGGTGTTCATCAGTGGCGGTAATAAAGACTTTCTGACCGATACTCAGTCCTTACCTTTTGTAGAGACACTCAAGGCCCGGAATATTGCAGTGACCGAGGTATTTTATCCGGAATCTAAGGCCTGGCTGATTCATGAATACCAGTTTTTTATGGGCAAAAAAGAGAGTCAGCAAACCTTTATTCGCACCCTTGATTTTCTGCACCAGCATTCATTGTAAAATAAGCATTATTTAAAGTTTAATTTTCTATTTTAATTGGCTTGTTATTCAAAGCATGAACACTGAAATTTTGGAGATGGAAAAATGAATCCTGTATCGTGGGCCTACCTGTTACTGGCACTGGCGATTGTCGCCGAAGTCACAGGCTCTACATTTTTAGTAAAATCTGAAGGCTTTAGCAAATTATGGCCGTCTTTGGCAGTCGTGGTTTTATTCTGTATTGCATTTTATTTATTGTCGCAAGTGATTAAAGTCATTCCATTGGGAATCGCTTATGCCATCTGGGCCGGTGTGGGAATTGTTCTGACTGCAATTGTGGGTTATGTACTTTTCAAGCAGACGCTCGATGTGCCTGCACTTATTGGCATTGTACTGATTATTTCCGGTGTACTCGTCATCAACCTTTTTTCCCAGACCGCAGGACATTCATAAAAGGCAGACATGATCGCTGCCCTTATTTGTCATTTTATTCTAATGATCAGTCATCAATTTTAAGTGACTTGAGGCTTGAGCTTAAATAGAAAATGAACCATTAATCCCAGTAATAGGCCCCAAAAGGCTGAACCAATCCCGAAAAACTGAATATTGGATGCGCTGAATAAAAAGGTCATCAGTGCCGCTTCACGTTCATGGCTTTGCTGAAAAGCCAGCGCGATGTTATGCCCAATGGTGCCGAATAAGGCAATTCCGGCCAGAATAGTAATCAGGATTGCTGGAAATGCCATCAGGACACTGGTCAAGGTCGCTGCAAATAGTCCCATCAAAATATAAAACAGCCCACAACTCATGCCTGCAATATAGCGTTTCTGTGGGTCGGGATGAGCTTGAGTATCCAGACTCACTGCCGCACTGATCGCAGCAAGATTGACACTAAAGCAGCCAAAAGGTGCCAGTATCGCCTGACTTATACCGGTCCAGCCTAAAATACCGTTTACCTTGGGTGGATAGCCATAGCTTTTAATTACTGCCAGTCCGGGTAGATATTGCGAAGCCAGATTGATCACCAACAGTGGTAAAGCCAGCCCTAGAACAGCTTGTAGACTAAATTCAGGTTGGATCCAGACCGGCTGGGCCATACTCCAGTTTAAACTCGGGATTGTAAAATCGATAAAGAAAGGGCAGAGCGCAATTGCGGTAAATACGGTAATCACGATGCTATAGCGTGTGCTGATTTTTTTTGAGATCAGATAAATGGCCAGGACACTGAGTACAAATTTCCAGGACTGTTGCAGGCTACCAAATACTGAAATACCAAATTTTAGCAATACTCCAGCCAGCATGGCACTGGTTAAACTTTGTGGAATAAAATGAAAAATACGCTCAAAAATTCCTAAGAATCCCAGCGCAGCAGT
The DNA here is from genome assembly GCF_013418055.1 of Acinetobacter sp. YH12208. Lineage (NCBI taxonomy): Bacteria > Pseudomonadati > Pseudomonadota > Gammaproteobacteria > Moraxellales > Moraxellaceae > Acinetobacter > Acinetobacter sp. YH12208. The sequence continues at coordinate 53,962 of NZ_VPCT01000008.1, read as the reverse complement.
CAACAGTCCACAAATCAGAAACGCACCAATCGCTTCACCGAGGCTGTAATGACCCGCAGACGCAATGATCAAAGCTAGTCCCGCCGTTGACCAGGCAGTAGAAACAGGATACTGATATTTCCAGGACAGCCACACACCAGAGATACCTATGCCGATTCCCAGTGCCCATAACCAGGAACTGATTTGTGCCGCATTGGCGCCTAAGCTTTGTGCAGCTTCAATCACCAGTACAGCAGAAACACTAATGCCAATCAGGCAGGTAATCAGGCCGGCAATGACCGCAGTAAGAGACAGATCTTGTAATAGTTTTGGCATCGTCCATGACACAATTTTAAAAAGCGTTTAAATCATACGCTTTTCACGTATTTAGACAATATCTGTTTCAAGCTTTTATAAGGTAGAGCTGGCTAGCTTCATCCCAAAACCACAGAATAAAATGCCGACTATGGCCACACAACTGGCTGTCAGTTTGTAATGCTGGTTGAAATAGGAGGCCAGTTTTACCCCTGAGAAAATCAGAATGGACAGATAGGTCATGCTAATCAATTGCAAGATCAAAGCCAACAGAATGAAAGTCAATGCCGGATAAGGATAGCGAGGATCGACAAATTGCACAAAAAATGACAGGTAAAACAGAATCGCTTTTGGATTTAAAATACTGATGGTCAATGCAGTACGAAATGGCTGAATAGACGAAGCTTTAGCATCAGCCGCATTCATCTGCGGAATGGTCACTTTTTCTGTTGGACGAATGGTTTTATAGGCGGCACTTAATAGCTTCATCCCCAGATAACTCAGGTAGATGGCGCCGATAATCTTCAAAGTAATAAACAGGATTGGAAAAGCATGCAATAAAGATGCAGCCCCCAAAGCAGTACATACAATCAGAATCATGTCACCGGTATACACTCCCAGAGCACCTAAATAACCTGTCTTGATACCAAAACGTGAGGCAATGGACATGACATAAAGGGAATTGGGGCCAGGCAAGAGCACAATTAAGGTGGTGCCAATGATAAAGGTACTGAGATCTGTAATACCAAACACGAAGAATTCGCACAAGAAAAAGCCGATGCGGCATTATAGCAACATCGGCTGGTAAAATTTCTAAGATTTTAGCTTAGCTTTCAACGGGATTGAGAAAGGTTTGACCTAATAGCGCAGCCAGTTGCTCACGCGCTTTGATGAAACCCTGAATACCGCCTTGTAACAGTTCACTGGCCATTTGATCCTGCTTCAGCTGTTCCAGAAATGCTGCCTGACTGATCGGACTCAGTTCACCCTGCACAGTAATAGCTGTCGCTGAAAGTTGCGGCTGAACTTTACGTTGATCATGGTTCAGTTCTGCCAGTAGATTTGGTGCAACGGTAAGAAGGTCACAACCGCTCAAGCCCAAGACCTGATCGATACTGCGGAAGCTGGCGCCCATAATTTCGGTTTGAATGCCATGGGCTTTATAAAACTCATAAATACTTTTAACCGATAACACGCCAGGATCTTTTTCGATTGGATAAGCATCCACACCTTCAGCCTTCTTGTACCAGTCCAGAATCCGGCCAACAAAAGGTGAAATTAAAGTAACTTTGGCATCAGCGCAGGCATGGGCCTGATGCTGGCCAAATAACAGGGTCAGGTTGGTATGAATGCCTTCTTCTTCTAAGGTTCTTGCGGCCTGAATGCCTTCCCAGGTTGATGCAATCTTGATCAGGATGCGATCGGAGTCAATCCCATACTGCGCATATAGTGCCAGTAACTCTTTGGCTTTTGCGATGGTGGCAGCAGTATCAAAAGACAGGGACGCATCGACTTCAGTCGAAACACGCCCTTCAATTAATTTCAAGATTTCAACGCCGAATTTGACGGTCAAAATATCAATGGTACGTTCAATTAGGGCATCATCCGCATAGTCTTCCTGCTGCGCCTGCTGATAGGCCGCTTCAATCAGGGCCTTGTTCTCAACTTGACTGGCCGCTGCTGTAATCAGTGATGGATTGGTGGTTGCATCCAGAGGACGAAATTTTTCAATTGCGCTCAAGTCACTGCTATCCGCCACAATTGTGGTCAAGTTTTTTAATTGGTCTAATGCGGTTAATGTCATTACGATCTAGTTCTATGGTTATTGCTTATGCATACTTTTATATCATAAACCCTGTATTTACCAAGTAGACTGAAGTGGTGTTTCTGTGATTATTTGCTACTTTTACGCTGATTTCGCAGATGATTAATCAAAAAATGAGCAGCTGTGCCCAAGTTGCTTTCCCGACTCCAGACCAGATCGATAAAATATTCAAACTTTGGGGTGAAATCGAGCAGATTCAGCACTTGCAGATTTTGCTGTAAATTCGGCTGTTTTTTTAGCATTTCCTGCGGGAGAACACCCCAACCCAAACCCTGTTGAATCATGCTACAGGCAGAATGATGATTGTCAGTGCGCCAGTAATGACGGGAATATAATAATTCAGGTTTAATATTACGGTCACGGCTCGCCACCACAATTTGACGGCTATTTAGAATTTGTTCAAAGCTGACCTGATCGTATTGACTCAGTACATGCTGCTTGGCTGCGACAGGAATCAAGACTTCACGCTTTAATTCCACAAACTGTTCACGTGCATCGAGTTGTTCCCGCTCAAACATTAATGCCAGTTGTGCGCTACCATCCAAGAGCATCTGTTGCGCATCTTCCTGAGGTGCACCAAAGACATTAATCTGAAGCTCGGGAAATTGCTGTTCCACCAGAACGACATAATCAGTCCAGCGCGTATGCAGTAATTCAGAAACGATGACGATATTCAGTTCAGACTCCAGGCCTGAACTTAGGGCAAGCGCATGCTGTTTCCACTGATTCATTTCGATTAACAGCTGTTCTGTTCTTTCATACAGTGTCTGTGCCTGCTCCGTTGGCACAGGTTCACGCCCAATACGCTGGAACAGTTGCAGATTCAGATCAATTTCTAAATTCGCAATTGACATGCTAATGGCAGAGGGAACTTTTCCCAATTTTCGTGCAGCTGCAGAGAATGAACCGGTTTCCATCACAGTTTTAAATACAGTGAGTTGTTCCTGATTAATATTCATGTAATCTTATCTATCAATTTTATTGAAATATTCTAACTCGATTAATCAGTTTAAAGAACATAATATGCGCGATTATTGATAAAAAACCGAGTAATGAAAATGTTGATTTCCAAAAGACGACTTGTGCATGCGCTTAGCTATGAAGTCATCCTGTTGGTGATCATTGCGATAGCTTTGAGTCTTATTTTTAATATGCCGCTAGAAGTCACAGGTGCACTGGGAATTGTGATGGCCGTGACCTCTGTCATCTGGAATATGCTGTTTAATCATTATTTCGAAAAATTTGAAGCGAAACGTCAACTGAAACGAACGATTCGAGTGCGTATTTTACATGCGATTGGCTTTGAAGGTGGTTTAATGCTCGCCACCATTCCAATGGTGGCCTATGCGATGAACATGGGACTATGGCAGGCGATTGTGCTCGATTTTAGCCTGACCTTGTGTATTCTGGTATATACCTTCATTTTTCAGTGGTGTTATGATTCGATAGAAGAAATGCTTGGATATCAGCCTGAGCATCGAAAAATATAATAAGAAAAGCATAGAAAAAAATAAAGCACAGCTAATGTTACTTGTGCTTTATGTGGGGAATCTAGTAAACAGCAGTATTTCTTTGACACATAGCACACTTATTCGACTTTGTATTCATCTTAAACCCCTTTATAAGAGCAGAAGTTTTTATGCATTTGCATCTAAGGGGAATTATGAAGTTAAAATATAGCTTGTTGAGTTTAAGCATTGCCTTACTCATGACTGCTTGTGGCGGCGGTGGTGGTGAGAATGACAGCCATGCATCTAAGCCTGGGTCAGGTACGGTTGGCTCTAATCCATCAACAGGAAATAATGCTCAATTTACCAAAATTTCAGAATTTAAAGTCTTGGATGTGGGTTCGGAACTTACTGCTCAAGATTTCGGTTTAAGTACATGGAATCCTACAGCCCTGGTACGAACTGGTGATGTATTGTATATCGCCAATAGCCAATCAGAATCAAAAATTTTACGTTATGATTTAAAACAAAAACGTGCGCTGAGTGCAATTGATCCATTAAAAATTGAAGGCTTAGCAAAAAAATGGGACAGTCTTGCAGATATCGAAATCCATGCAGAACGCTTATATGTGGCCAGTTATGGTTCTAACCGTGTCGATATTCTAGATATTTCACAGCCTCAACCGAGCTTTGTGATGGCGCTAGGAACTGGCGTTTGGTGGGGCGATACAGTGAACCATGCTTTAGTTCACAGTAATGCTGTTACCGCAGATGACCGCTATATCTATGTCCCCGATATCGAAGGTCGTATTAATGTCTGGCGTCAAAGCGATGCTATTGCACAAAACCATTTAAAAGCGAAAAAGTTTGCTCGGCTTAGTCTTCCAGATTGTGGTCGTAACTGTAATGCACGTATGGAAGTCATGGGAGATCATCTGTATACCAGCCTTCCAAACGGTAAAACTTATGTGCATGACATTAACCAAATTCGTGAAAATGACACTCACATTGCACCTATTTTGACAGAGTCAAATCTTGCGACCCTTTTACACCGTCATGATGATGGTACTGTGTATACCGCAAGGAATGATGGTTCGATAGAAACATATCCTACTCAGGAATTTGGCTTAAAATCAATTCTGCCAAAGCACAATATCGACCAATTCAAAAAATATATCCTGAAAGGGCAAGCTGAAAGCAGTCATATCGAAAGAGCAGGTGATGTTGCGGTGTATGGCCAACAGTTGATTCATTTGTCTAATCAAAGGGTTAAGCTCTTGCCAATGGTCACATTACAGCAAAATAAGACCAAACAGCTGAGTTCTGCATTATTGTTGACTGAATCTAAAGCACAAAATCAAACACTTGTATTGCAAGATGGTGAATCTTGGGAGGCGCTGACCAATAGTGCTGAACGTCATGTGTATATGAATCGGATTTTATCGGCAGAGCTGAGTAGCAACGCTTTAACGCTTAAAAGTTATAGCGCTGTTCCTGTTCGAAATTTACAAATTCGCGCCAAAATCCGTCATTCAGATGATTGGGTTATACTTGCAGATTTAGATGAGCTTACGCCATTTTCCACTGCAAAATTTAATATTAAATTGAATGATCAATCCCGCTTCCCGCTTGCAGATGGCAGTGGTTCAATTCAGTTGGCAGGTTTAAGTCAGACCACGCTGATACCAAGTGATATTTGCGATTTACATGTGACTTCTGAAACAGACGAGCATGTGAAAAAGCTCAATAAAATTCAGGCAAAATGGAAAATCTATTTTGGTAAATATGACGAACCAGGCAAATGGTGTCGAGTAACGCCTGTCTATGCGCGTGAATGGGTCATCATGATGACGAACTTAGCATACATGCTCAGTACCCCTGAATTTGAAAACCTCTGGTTTAATCATAAAGCAGTGATGGGCCATGATTTCTTTGGTAATGCAGGTCAAGTCGATGGGCCAAACGGTATTTATATGCCTGAAGACTATGTTCGTATCTACAAAGAGATTTTAAATCGTAACGAGATTAATCTTGGTATTACCAATATGGGTGGTGGTCTTGGTGGCGGTACCGTGCTGGGTGTCGATACTTGGCTATTCTATGGTCACTATCGTTTATCAGGTTTTCGTATTATTGCGCATGAATTCGGACATCATTGGGGGGGACATAATAGCGCATGGGCGATGTCATCACATGGCTTCGAGCCGATGGTGGATTGGTTGAACTTCTACTTCCAGCGCCGTCCTGGTTCACTGCCTTATATGGATCCAAATGTTAACGCATTCCACCTCACTCCCGATGCAGCGCTGTGCCAGGGGGTTAATCAAAACATTGTGAGGGGTGTAGCATCAACAGCACCTTGGAATAAAGTTGACGAATACTTTAAAAATAATCCAATGCCAATACAGTAGGTAAAAGGTATAAAAAAGCTCCTCAATCGAGGAGCTTTTTTGAATCAAGGTAGCAGCTTATTTTTCAATAATCGCTGTAACACCCTGACCACCGGCAGCACAGATCGATACCAGTACACGACCTGAACCTTTTTGAGCAATCAGTTTGGCTGCCGTCGCAATAATACGACCACCAGTTGCTGCAAAGGGATGACCGGCTGCAAGTGATGAGCCTTTCACGTTCAGTTTTGCACGGTCAATTGAACCGAGTGGCGCATCCAGACCTAAACGCTCTTTACAGAATGCTGGATCTTCCCATGCCTTTAAAGTAGACAGCACTTGAGAAGCAAATGCTTCATGAATTTCATAATAGTCGAAGTCCTGAAGTTTTAGGCCGGCACGTTCCAGCATGCGAGGAACAGCATAAGCAGGTGCCATCAATAAACCTTCTTTCTTCTCGACGAAATCAACTGCTGCAGTTTCCTGAAAAGTCAGATAAGCCAAAACTTCATGACCATTGGCTTTTGCCCATTCTTCAGACGCTAGCAGAACGCAAGAAGCACCATCTGTCAGTGGGGTAGAGTTACCCGCAGTCATGGTACGCGCATCGCCCTTACCAAACGCAGGTTTAAGCTTCGCCAGTTTCTCGACTGAAGAATCAGCACGCAGGTTATTGTCACGCTCTAAACCCAGGAATGGCGTGATCAGATCATCAAAGAAACCTTCTTCATAAGCTGCTGCCATTTTCTGGTGTGAAGATGCAGCAAGTTCATCTTGCGCTTCACGGGAAATACCCCATTCCAGTGTGGTAATCGCCTGATGATCACCCATAGACAAGCCAGTACGTGGCTCACCATTTTTAGGTGCGTCCATCAATTCTTTGACATTAATTTTGGTCAAGGCTTTTAAACGGTCTTTGGCAGTTTTGGCAATGTTCAATTCAAGCAGCGCTTTACGCAAGCCGTCACCCAATGCAATGGGCGCATCAGAGGTGGTATCTACACCACCGGCGATTCCTACTTCAATTTGGCCCAGTGCAATCTTGTTTGCCACTAAAAATGCAGCTTGTAAACCCGTACCACACGCCTGCTGGATATCATAAGCTGGGGTTTCTGGTGCCAGTGCCGTATCCAGAACACATTCACGAGTCAGGTTAAAGTCACGGCTATGCTTCAGGACAGCACCTGCAACCACTTCACCGACACGTTGACCTTGCAGATTAAAGCGCTCTACCAGACCATTTAATGCTGCGGTCAGCATGTCCGAGTTAGAGGCAGTAAAATAGGCACCATTCGAACGTGCAAATGGAATACGGTTGCCACCAAGAATAGCAACGCGGCGAACTGTGTTTTGGCTCATATTATTATCCTGTTGAACAGAAGGCTGTGTTTTTGAAACTGAATCTGTTTGAGTTGATGTCGTCTGACTGCTACTGCTCGCTGTACGACGGGTACGCGGAGTTTTAGCCGGACTTTTAGCTGCAGCAGCGGCTGTATCCGTGTTTTTAGTGCTACGCTTAGCACGCGTTGATGATTTTGACACAGCTGGAGATGCGGAATTCTCGACTGCTGGATTTTCTTGAGTTGTTTTGCTCATAAGGCTTTTCCAAGCAAATTGATCGTCTTCTTGTGGCTTACATTAGCATAGATGAGTATATGCTGTATTGACTACAATGACATTGCAGACTGCGCTCAGGTCAAGTCATCTGCCAGATATCTCAAGTATGATTGGGTAGAATCTGGTAGATCTATTGCAATATAAGTATCTGGCATTATATTGAAGTTAAAGGATAACTTTAGATCGATCAAAAATTAATTTGTATGAGAGATAATAAACATGACTGATCAGTACCAAAATTTCGCAAAATCTCCTATTGGTAAATTTGTCATTAAAAATCTGGGCCTGCCATCCCCAATTTCCCTAGACCGTTTCGAGTCTGCAACGCCAGTGGTAAAAGGCGCTGTGTTATTCGGTGCTGCACCTGCGAGTGTATTGACCGGTTCTATTGCTCAGGTGCTGGCAAATATTCATGCCAATAGCTATGCAGGCAATAATGCGGAACTGCAACAGGCAGCGGCGAAATCGGGTCTGAACCTGAATGCATTTAATACTGGCGATAAAGAATCCAAGTTTAAAGTGGTTATTTTTGATGCTTCTGGTATTGAAAATTCAGAGCAGTTGAAATCACTTTATGAATTCTTTAATCCGATTGCGCGTCAGATTCAAAGTTCTGGTCGTGTGGTCGTGATCGGCACAACACCTGAATCTGCAAAATCTGTGAGTCAGGCCATTGCACAACGTGCGCTCGAAGGTTTTGTCAAATCTGTGGGCAAAGAATTTAAAAAGGGTATTGCAGCCAACCTGATTTATGTCGATGCAGGTGCCGAAGCCAATCTTGAGTCTGTGCTACGTTTTGCAATTTCTCCACGCTCTGCCTATGTGTCTGGTCAGGTTATTCGTGTATCGGCAGCAGCACAAGTAGACTTGGACTGGAGTAAGCCACTGGCAGGAAAAACGGCAGTAGTAACTGGAGCAAGCCGTGGTATTGGTGAGGCGATTGCTCATGTGCTGGCACGTGATGGCGCACATGTGATTTGTCTGGATGTCCCACAACAGCAGGCGGATCTGGATCGTGTCGCTGGTGAAATTGGCGGCTCTACACTAGCGATTGACATTACTGCAGCCGATGCGGGTGAGAAAATCAAACAGGCGGCAGCGGCGCAGGGTGGTCTGGATATTATCGTGCATAATGCCGGGATTACCCGCGACAAGACTTTGGCCAATATGAAGCCTGAGCTTTGGGATCTGGTCATTAACATCAACCTGTCAGCAATTGAACGCGTCAATGATTACTTGCTCTGCAACGATGGTCTAAATGCAAATGGCCGTATTATCTGTGTATCTTCTATTTCAGGTATTGCAGGTAATCTGGGTCAAACCAACTATGCAGCCTCTAAAGCAGGTGTGATTGGTGTGGTGAAATTCACAGCACCGACATTAAAAAATGGTATAACCATTAATGCTGTGGCACCGGGTTTTATTGAAACGCAAATGACAGCAGCAATTCCATTTGCCATCCGTGAAGCTGGACGCCGTATGAATTCCATGAGTCAGGGTGGTCATCCTGTTGATGTGGCAGAAGCGATTGCGATGTTTGCCTCGACTGCCTCTTCAGGTTTGAATGGCAATGTGGTGCGTGTGTGTGGTCAGAGCCTGTTAGGGGCTTAATTTAGAATCCCCCTAAATCCCTCTTTGCAAAAGAGGGGACTACTCCTCCCTTTGTTAAAGGGAGGTTGGGAGGGATTTATTTAAAAAGATATTCTTCCTTCTTTTAAAAAGAAGGACGTCATAAAGATAAATATTCCAAAGGTTCAGTATGAATACTCGCCATTTTAGTCAACTTCCAAAACCTTATTTAGCCTATCCAAAAGTGATTCAGGGCTTGATTTTAAAAAAGCCAAAAGCTGAAAAAGTTCTACCGCAAGTTGAATATGTGGTGGATTCATTCAAGGTCGATCAAAAGCATCTGAAAGCCTATAATGAAGTTTGTGGTTTTAAAAATAATGGCTATATTCCAGCCATTTATCTAACAGTTCTTTCACAAAGCCTGCAAATGCATATGATGACGGCTGAAGCTTTTCCTTTTCCGGTTCTCGGTCTGGTGCATATCCGCAATCAGGTCAAACAGTATCGTAAAATCGGAGTCAATGAATCTCTCACATTGTCTTGCAAGTTTGGTGAATTGCAGCCGCATGATAAAGGTGTACAGTTTGATTTCATCACCACAGTAAAAGTCGGTGATGAAGTGGTGGTGGAAGCCTTGACCACTTATCTGTCCCGTCAAAAGAGTAAAGGCAAAGCTGCAGCCAAAATCGTCGAAAACAAGACACCCGATTATGAGCTGAATGCTGAATGGGAAATTCTAGAAAATACGGGTCGCCGTTATGCCATGACATCCGGCGACTTTAACCTGATTCATATTCATGCCCTAATGGCTAAGGCATTCGGATTTAAACAGGCGATTGCGCATGGTATGTGGACCAAGGCTAAAGCTTTGTCCAGCCTGGCATTGCCCGATGCCTATGAAGCAGATGTCTGGTTTAAACTGCCCTTATATCTGCCTTCCAAAGTGCAGTTCTTAACCGCGAAAGCAGCTAATGATACGGAAATCCTGATTCGTAATAGCAAAAATCAGAAGCCGCATGTCACAGGAACTGTGACCGCAATTTAAAGTACGATAAAAGCCTGAACCTGATTTAGGCTTTTTTGTTTTTAAGAAATCAATATTCTATGGATAGAATGATGCAGCCACTCAAAGATTATTTATTTGCGGATACAGCCCATTACCAAGGAACGGTAAATGAAAATTTCCGTGACCTTGCCCGTCAGTTTAGTCGCCTACAGCATGCTCGCACAGAGCAGGGTGGTGCGGCACTTGTTGTCTATTTTCAGGGACAAAAAGTCGTCGATATTTATACCGGGAAAAAATCGGAATCTGAGGCTTGGCAAACCGATACCATGTCGCTGTGTTATTCGACGGGCAAAGGTGTGCTGGCGACACTGGTACATATTCTGGCCAGTCAGGGCCTGGTTGATTATGACCAGCCTGTTGCAGAATATTGGCCTGAATTTGCGCAAAACGGTAAAGAAAATATTACTCTGGCGCATATGCTGAGTCATCAAAGCGGATTGTTTGATATCCGTAATATCATTGCCGACGCCACTGAAATGGCCGACTGGCCGCAGATGCTAGACCGAATTGCCGCGGCTGAACCACGTTTTCAAGTTGCAACAGATGCGGCCTATCAACCGCTGACCTTTGGCTGGCAGGTCGGTGGTGCATTAGAAAAAGCGACAGCTAAAACTTTAACTGAACTGATGCAGGCATATCTGGTTCAGCCTTTGATGTTGAATGGTGCTTATTTCAGTGTGCCGACCAATGAATTAGCTCGGGTAGCACTGCCGATTTTTAAAGCTAAAGCAGCCAAGTCTCAATCGCAGCCTGCGAAAAAAACAGGATCAAGAAAACCGAATCTGATGGAGCGGGCTTTGATTTGGAGTGGACAAGATCCGCAGGATTTTCAGGATGCGATGATTCCCAAAGGAATGAGGAATTTCAGTTTCTTTAGTGAGCAAGGCCTGCAAGCAATCATTCCATCCGCCAATGGAGTATTTACCGCAGAGAGTCTGGCAAAAATTTATGCCATGCTGGCCAACCGCGGCGAATGGCAAGGACAGCAATTGATCTCGCCTGAAGTTTTTCAGCGTCTCAGTCAGATTCAATGCAAAAAACGCGATCGAGTCATGCCTTTGCCGATGCACTGGCGATTGGGTTATCATCGGGTGCTTACTTTAGGTAAAGCTTCGCAAGGTTTTGGTCATATGGGCTTTAATGGTTCGGGAGCCTGGTGTGACCCTGAGCGCAATTTAAGTTTTGCCTATAACCATAATTTCCCGACAGGTTCATTGACCGGAGATTATCGTCTGTGGGGTTTGACACAGGAAACCTTACGCTGTGCTGATGCCGTCCTGACTGGACGTAAAGGTTGGCGCTAAATATCCCTGATTGGGGAGTTTAGTAAAGTCCTTAAAATATGTTATTTTGGCGTGACTCCCAGTCTGTGGTATGAAGTGATGAAAAAAGTGCTGATGATTCCTCTGGTCGCAAGCAGTGCCTTGTTTGGCTGCCAGGATCAAAACCAATCGACGGCAAATACTGCTATTGAGGCTAAAGCTCAGATTCCTGCCTGGGTCGGGAATTATCAGGGCACCACACCCTGTATGGGATGTTTTTCAAGTTGTGACGATTGTCCGGGTATGGCTGTTGCTTTGAGCTTGCATGATGATCGGACTTTTACGTTATCACGTGAAAGCTTGAGTGGGCATAACCCGATTGAAACCATTACTGGGCCGATTCGTTTTCAGGATGATACGCAACAAAAGATTGAACTGCTGAATGTCGATACCCGCAATCTGGTTTATGTGGATCTGAAAAAGCAGGTTCTGGAAATTCGTGAAGATCAAACAGGCAAACGCTACCAGATGCAAAGTGACTTTATCCTGTTTGAATCGGTCTGATTTTAAGAAAATATATGTTTTATATCCCTTTTTCAATGATTTTGATCAAGAGGTTTTTATTGTTTATAAACCGGCATTCATTTCACTATTTACTAAAAAAACAGTATGCTTAGACCTGTAAAAAGGAGCATACATGTATCAAGTACTTGCGCGAAAATACCGTCCTCGTAATTTTAATGAATTGGTGGGGCAAAACCATGTTTCACGTGCTTTAACCAGCGCGCTCGAACGTGGCCGTTTGCACCATGCCTATTTGTTTACAGGAACGCGTGGTGTCGGAAAAACCACGATTGCACGTATTTTGGCGAAGTGCTTGAACTGTGAGACCGGTATCACCTCGACACCGTGTGAAGTCTGTGCGACTTGTAGCGCCGTCAACGAAGGACGCTTTATCGATTTGATCGAAATCGATGCAGCCTCACGCACCAAGGTTGAAGATACTCGCGAGCTGCTCGACAATGTGCCTTATGCACCGACCCAAGGTCGTTTTAAAGTTTACCTGATTGATGAAGTGCACATGTTGTCCACGCATTCTTTCAATGCTTTATTAAAGACTCTGGAAGAGCCACCTGCGCACGTCAAGTTCCTGTTTGCTACGACCGACCCACAAAAGCTGCCAATTACAGTAATTTCACGCTGTTTGCAGTTTACTTTGCGCCCATTGGCTGTTGATGAAATTACCGAGCATCTGGCCCAGATTTTAGGCCAAGAAAGTATTCAGTCGGATCAGGATGCCATCTGGCAAATTGCCGAATCTGCTCAAGGTTCTTTGCGTGATGCCTTGTCTCTGACCGATCAGGCGATTGCCTATGGTCAGGGTGCGATTCAGCATCAGGATGTCAAAGACATGCTGGGCTTGATTGACCGGACCATTATTTATGATCTGATTCTGGCGATTCACCAGAACCAGAAAGCACAGGTCAGTCAGTTGTTGCTGCAATTCCGTCAGCAGGCTTTGGATGTGTCACTGGTTTTAGATCAGTTAATTTCGACTTTGCATGAACTGGCTTTATTACAATATCTGCCAGATTTAAGTCTGAAATATAGTGCTGAAATCAATCAAAAGATTATGCAATTATCCGGTTTGATTTCGGCGCAGGATTTGCAACTGTATTATCAAGTCGCATGTAAAGGACGCGCTGATTTACAGTTGGCGGTGACTCAGGAACAAGGTTTTGAGATGACGGTGCTACGCTTATTGGCATTCCGTCCCTTACAGCCAAGCGAGGTTCCAGTCGTTCATGAAGCCGCAACTCAACCAATAGCAGCTTCTCCTACACGTCTACAACAGCCCATTCAGACACAATTGCAGTCTGAAACAGTCACAGCAAAAAAATTTGAAGCGGAACCGACCTCCGATGATTTCTCTCTGGACGATGAGACGGATGAGGAAGCTTATACGCCATCAATGCCTGAACCATCTTCAGATGATTTTCTCCATGAAGAAAAGTCCACTAATGATCATGCACTTGAGCCTGTTCAACAGGGAGTAATTCAGACAGCGATTGAGGAAGTACAGTCTAGTGATCAGATCGTTTTTGATCCAAATGACGACAAAGGCCTGTTTGGTTTTGATGAAATCGAGAGTAGCGTAGAAGCACCGGCGACAAGCAGCAGCTCGGATGATTTCCTGCTTGAAGAGTTTATTCCTGTAGATGCTGTTACTCATGTCGAAGCAGCACAAGAAATATCTGCTGATGAGGAATTTAGTCTTGCCTCACCGGAATTGGAACTTTCACAGGAAACGATTGCTCAGCCTGTGATTGAAGAAGTCGCTCCGATTCAGACTGCGCTACCGGATGACATTTCCCAAGATTTAAATACGCAGAATCTGATGCCACAGGATATTTTAAAAATCCCTAAGCAAATGTTAGAGGGTGAGTGGAGCGTCGAAAAATGGGAATACTGGTTCCGTAACAGCCAGCTTTCTCCAGCAGTGCAGGAACTGGCACAGTATGGTGTCATGAGCGGACAGATTAATGGCCAATCCGTTTTTCATATCCCTGAGCAATACCAGCAACTTTTGACACAACTGCAACATACTCTGGAAGCTGCTTTACAACAGCAGTGGCCGCAAACTCATTTCCAGGTGAAATTTGAAAGTGTGGACCAGCTAACACCCTATACCATGCAGCATCAGCGGAAGGCTCGTGCCTTTAAACGCGCTGAAGAGCTGTTACAGGCTGAACCTGCGGTACGTGACCTGTTGCAGCAGTTCGATGGTGAATTGCAAAATATTCAGCTGAAATAGACTGGATTTTAAGGCACAACAAATCGAGATAAGGCATCCCGCATTTCGGCTGAAATCGGGGTGCTTTTTCGTGTCTCACGATCGACAAATACATGAACAAAATTACCCTGAGCTGCAGCTGTATCCGAATTGCGTTTAAAAATGGCCAGATCGTAGCTCAGTGATGAATTTCCCATGCTTTCAATGGCCACGCCCACTTCAATAATTTCCGGATAAGACAGTTCCTGATTAAACTGGCAGTTGGAGCTGACCACCAGCCCAATCATCGGAGAGTATTTCGGATCAAAGGCCGCTTCCTGAATCAGCAGGGCATTGGCTGCGGTGTCAAAATAACTGTAATAAGTCACATTGTTGACGTGGCCATACAGGTCATTGTCTGCCCAGCGGGTCTGAATGGGCAAGAAAAAGGCATAGTGTTCGCGTTGTTTGATCGTGGCTTTCATCAGGATTCGCTCTCAGCTAGACAAGGCTTAGTGTGGAAATAGATTTAGGCATAAATCGCCTGGTAAATCTGGTAAGCGTCATCCAACTTGAGTTCGCGTGGATTGTTCTGCAACAGCCGGCTTTGTTGCATGGCATCTTCTGCCATAACCATCAACATCTGTTCTGGTACATTTAACTGCTTTAATTTTAAGGTTAAGCCGCTCTGTATCAGATGATTATTAAAATGATCAATAAACAGATCGGTCAGTCCATCATGACAACCTTTACTGTGGGGTTCTAACCAGGTCATCAATTCGGCATAGAGCTGTTTGGCTACAGGTGCATTAAATTTTAAGACTTCGGTCAGCACCAAAGCATTGCTATGTCCATGCGACAGATGAAAATGCCCACCGAGTGGATAAGCCAGCGCATGCACGGCGGCAACCGGTGCGTTGGCAAAGGCTTGTCCGGCCAGCATGGAACCGACCAGCATATTTTGACGGGCATCTAGATCATGACCATCTTGCAGAACACGTTGCAAATTGGCATTCAATAATCTTAAAGCCTGTTTGGCCAGCATATCCGAATAAGGATTTTTCTTGTGTTTTGAGGTATAGGCTTCAATGGCATGTACCATGGCATCGATTCCGGTGGCAGCGGTAATCTGTGCCGGCAAATTCCGAGTGAAAGTCGCATCCAGAATAGCAATATCGGCATAGAGAATAGGCGCGACAATGCCGCTTTTGGTGGTTTCACCTGTAGTAACAATCGAAATTGGTGTGACTTCGGAGCCCGTTCCGGCTGTGGTGGGAACCAGAATTAGAGCTAAACGTGGCCCGGTGGCATTATCGACGCCATACAGATCGGAAAGCGTCTGATGCTGCTCAGGATGCGCCAAAATCGCAATCAGCTTGGCCACATCCATCGAGCTGCCACCACCAAAGCCTAGCACCACATCAATCTTTTCCTGCTTTGCAAAAGCTGCTGCTTCAAGCACTACGTTATCGGGCGGGTCAGCCTGAACATCTGAGTAAATCACATAATCCAGACCGGCAGATTCAATAATATCCAGAATCGGCAGATGTAATTGCTGCTTCAGCATACCCGGGTCAGTCACCAGTAGAAGACGTTGATAACGGCCATTTTTTAGAATTTTAAATAATTCCTGAATCGTGCCTAGTCCGGCAATGATATTGGGGACGGTTTGAAACTGAAAACGATTCATGGCGATATCCTTGATTTTTTTATTGCAAATACGAGATTATTCTATGGTTGTGAGATAGGAATCAGTATATAAATAACTTAACATAAGAATCCTTAAAATAAAGTAGCTCTGAGGTTGTTTATGTCATCCAGAACGCCATACAAGGTGTTATGTGTTTGTTTGGGAAATATTTGCCGCTCTCCCACGGCAGAGGTGGTACTCAGACATTATTGTGATGAACAGCAACTGAATATTGTGGTCGATTCTGCTGGAACCAGTAATTATCATCCGGGCAAGGCCCCAGACCTGCGTAGCCAGCAGCATGCACTGAAACGTGGCTATGATCTGTCAACGCTTCGCGCACGTCAGCTGACCACGCATGATTTTATTGATTATGATCTGATTCTGGCAATGGATCTGGAAAACCTATCTAATATCCAGAATATACAGCGTCTGGCCGAAACTGAGTTCGGTCATTTACGTGCACGCGTTGCATTGATGAGTGAGCATGATCAGGATTATCCACAACAGGCCTTGCCCGATCCTTATTATGGCGAAGCGGATGGTTTTGAACGGGTGCTCGATCAGTGTGAGTCCAGCAGTCAGGCATGGGTTGAAATTTTCAAACAGAATGTACACAAGGTTTAAGCAATGCAGATTCAAACTCAGGTTCAACTTAAACCCTTTAATACCCTAAATTTAGAAGCCATTGCTTCACACTATGCCCATATTCAATCGACCGATGATCTGCTGGCGGCTCTGGATTTTGCTGAACAGCAACAGTTAAATGTGCTGATTCTGTCAGGTGGCAGCAATATGTTGTTGCCTGAACAGATTCACGCACTGGTTTTGCATATCGATATTCAGGGCATTGAGATGCTGGATGCTGATGATCAATCGCAACGTTTACGCGTGGGCGGCGGGCAGGGCTGGCATGACTTCGTGCTCTGGACTACAGCACAAGGTCTGTATGGTTTACAAAATCTGGCCCTGATTCCTGGGCGTGTTGGTGCATCGCCGGTACAGAATATTGGCGCCTATGGCGTCGAAGTTGGCGAGTTTATCGATTCGGTTGCAGTCTATGATCGTCAGCTCAAACAGTTTGGCTCGATTAGCGCAGCAGATTGCCAGTTTGCCTATCGACATAGTATTTTTAAAGATGAGCCAAACCGTTATGTGATTACCCATGTGACTTTTAAATTACTGAAACAGCCAGATTTGAAACTGAATTACGGTGACTTAAAGACAGCCGTCGGTGATACGCTTACAGCAGAAAACCTGCAACAGCAAGTGATTCAGATCCGTCAAAGCAAATTACCTGATCCGCAAGAATTTCCCAATGTGGGGAGTTTTTTTAAAAATCCGCTGGTAGATCAGCCGGTCTTTGACCAGATTGCGGCATCTTTCCCGAATTTACCCCATTACCAGCAAGCCAATACTCAAGTTAAACTGGCGGCAGGCTGGCTGATTGATCAGGCTGGCTGGAAGGGCAAACAGTTGGGGTCTGTCGGCATGTTTCATAAACAGGCGCTGGTCTTGGTGAATTATGGTCAGGCCTCTCTTACCGATGTGCGTAAAACTTATCGTGCAGTACAGCAGTCGGTCTGGGAAAAATTCAAGCTGCTGCTGGAACCAGAACCTGTATTGTTTGACCAAAATGGATTGATCCGTTCTCATCAGGATGAAAAATGATATGAATAAAACCCATTGGATGGTACGTTTGCTACAAGTGGTCACTGGACTGTTTGTACTATTCGGCTGTCTACTGGTGTTGGTTTATACCCCTTTTTACTCGCAAATGATCGTCAAGGGCTTAAACCAGTTTGTATCTTTAGAACTTAATGAAGTAGCAGCGCAAAGCCAGAAAATGGCAGCATTGAGCGAGCATGAAAATCTGGAACCTGGCTCCGATTTATGGATTGCCCGTCAGGCATATTTAAAGGTCATGGAAAAGGATATCCAACAAAACAATTCTGCCAACCTGATTCTGATTCAGGCACGTTATAAAGCGCTGCAACAGGTCATTGAAGAACATCAGCGTGAGCAGCAAAGTCAAAAGGCAGAGCAAAGTCCGCCTGCTCAAGTTCCATTATTATATTCACAAGTACCGACAGAGCCGGTTGATCCGACTGCAAATGTTCGGAAGTTGCTGGACTGGGACAGCAATGAAAACAAAGAACGTATTGAACAATATATTGAGTTCCTGAGTACGCATCCTATAGAACAAGAAGAGGCCAGCTCGGTACAAGAAACCGCTGAAGAGGAAATTCAGCAGGACCTGGCTTTACTACAAGATCAGCAACAAGTGAAACCGGCGAATAGCTCCCAGCCTTATGCCATTGTGGTGTTGGGTGGCGGTTTAACGCTAGATGAAAAGGGTGAAGAGATTGTGGTCAATCACTATACGCGTTTACGTCTGGAAACCACGCTGGCGGTAGAAAAATATTATCAGTTACCGATTGTGCTGAGTGGTGTAGAAGCGCCGTATATGCAGCGCTGGTTGAAAAACCACGATGTTGATGCCAAATTGCTGGAAGATCGCAGCATGAATACCTGTGAAAATACCCGTTTCAGTTCATTATTATTACAAAAGAAAGGTGGAGCACCGACTGTGATTCTGATTACGGATCGTTATCATATGCCACGGACCCGCCGTTTATTTGCTTTAAATGGCATACAAACCATTCCGGTAGAGGCACCGATGCCGAAGCCTTTGACACGATGGCGTCCAAGTGCGCAAAATTATGATCATAGTCGTCGTGCCAATTATGAAATGTTGGCGACCATGCGCGATATGTGGTTTGGATCTAGTGACTGTCGGGAGGTGCCATAATGTCTGATATCCCATTTTTAAATCCCACGATCCTGAAGCAACTTGATTTACCCATCCCAAGCCGGGATATAACGCCACAACTCTTGCCGCCGTTAAACCTGAATCGTAGTGATGAGCCGCCAATTGATCTGCAATCCTATCGCAAGCTGTATGGCTTTGATTTATTGGACTGCAAACACTGGCAAGGCTACGTACAGATGCCATTGTTTAAATTACATGTACAGGTATTTGAACCAAACCTGGAAAATACCCGCTTTGACAAGATTCAGGGCACTGCTTTCTTGCTGCATGGTTATCTGGAACATAGCGGGATTTATCAGCCGATTGTCAAAGAGCTGCTGGAGCAAGGTTTTAGTGTATTGACCTATGACCTGCCCGGACATGGTCTGAGTGATGGTTCACCTGCCAGCATTCAGAATTTTGATCATTATCAGCAGGTTTTGCATGCCGTACATCGCTATGTACAACTTGCCTCGCAATTGCCCAAACCTTGGGTGGGAATTGGACAGAGTACCGGTGGTGCAATCTGGATGCATCACTTACTCGAATTTGCACAGCGCCGCGAAAATCCTTTTGTAGAACGGGTTTTGCTGTTATCGCCGCTGATTCGTCCTGCGAAAACAGCCTGGTGGCATAACTCGGTCGGGCTGGGCATTATTAGCCGGATCAAGCGTGAAGTTCCCCGGCATTTCAGACGCAATAACCATAATCCGGAGTTTCTGCGTTTTATCCGGCTTAAAGATCCGTTACAGCCGCGGATGATGGGTATGGACTGGATTCTGGCGATGTCGCGCTGGATGCTGGAAATGGAAGCGCGTCCGGCCTGTCGTATTCCGGTCTGGCTGGCACAGGGTGCACAGGATCAGACCGTAGACTGGCGCTATAATATCGAATTTATCCGACGTAAATTCCGTCTCCAGACCTTACTGATGCTGGAAGAAGGTTCGCATCAACTGATCAATGAACGCGCGGATATTCGTGCTGCATTGACCGGCTTGATTCCTGCCTTTCTACATGCACAGGGCAGTAAAACCTATTATTGATCTACAATTCAATGTGAAAAAAGGCGTTTGATTAAACGCCTTTTCTAATTTAACTGTATTGAGTTAAAATTTATCCAGTTTAGCCAGGTTCCACATCCGGAAGTAGAAGTTCTCCTCATCCTTATTTTCACAGGATAATAATTCTCCCTCTTTCAACCAAAAATGAATCTGCGCAAAGTTCTTTATTTCGTGATTATTCACACGTTGTGCCAAGTGATGTGCCTTAATCGCCGAAGGGTGTTTCAGGCCTGCAGAAGCAATCAGTTCAGACAAGGCGTGTAAGGTGTTTTTATGATAATGAAATACGCGCTCTGCTTTGGTGGGCACATGTAAGGCCTTTTGACGATCTTTATCCTGTGTGGTGACACCGACAGGACACTGGTTGGTATGACAGCTTTGAGCCTGAATACAGCCGACGGCAAACATAAAACCACGTGCCGAATTCACCCAATCTGCCCCAATCGCGAGCGTGCTGGCAATATCAAATGCACTAATAATTTTACCACTTGCACCAATTTTGATTTTATCTCTTAAACCTGCACCAACAAGGGTATTATGCACAAATAGTAAACCTTCTCTTAGGGGTGCACCGACAAAGTCGATTAACTCAATGGGTGCAGCGCCCGTTCCACCTTCAGAGCCATCGACGACGATGAAATCGGGATAAATCTGGGTGTGCAGCATGGCTTTGACCATACTCATAAACTGCCAGGGCTGCCCCAGACATAGCTTGAATCCGACCGGTTTTCCGTTGGAAAGTTCACGTAATCGTTGGATGAAATTCATCATTTCAATCGGGGTGCTAAAGGCGGGATGACTAGAGGGTGATACGCAATCATGTTCACGGCTGATGCCCCGGATTTGGGCAATTTCTTCCGAGATCTTGCTTTTAGGTAAAATACCGCCATGTCCGGGTTTAGCCCCTTGTGATAACTTGATTTCAATCATTTTTACTTGCGGTAATTTGGCTTGTGCCGCAAAGCGTTCCGGATCAAACTGTCCATCTAAGGTACGGCAGCCAAAATAACCACTGCCAATTTCCCAGACCAGATCGCCCCCATATTCAAGATGATAGGGGCTGATACTGCCTTCACCGGTATCATGGAAAAAATCACCTTTTTGAGCGCCGAGATTCAGCGCACGGATTGCATTGGCACTCATACTGCCAAAGCTCATGGCTGAAATATTTAAAATGGAAGCAGAGAAGGGCTGTGTACATTGCTCATTGCCGATCAGGATACGGAAAGTTTGTGGATCGGCCACCTTACATGGCGTCAAAGAGTGACTGACAAATCTATAATTGTCTTCATAGACATTGAGAATTGAACCGAAAGGTTTATCTGAATTTTCATTTTTCGCCCGCTGGTACACCAGACTACGTTGCATACGGGAAAAGGGCAGTGCATCGCGGTCGGCTTCAATAAAATATTGACGAATCTCCGGACGAAATTCTTCGAAGATAAAGCGGAAATGTCCCATGATGGGGTAGTTTTTCAGAATAGAATGCTTGTTTTGCAGTACATCATACAAACCCAACAGGCTCAGGAGAATACTCAGAATCCACAGGGTATTCACCAAAGTTTGCGGCATAAAATAATAGATATAACGCGGCGAATAACCGATATGGAATGTGGTAAAAATCACTGCAATCAGAATGCAGGCAAACCAGACTGAATGGCGGGAAAAGAAAGTATTGAGCAGCTTGTGACGTACTAATTGAGCAGGGTTAGCCATTGTAAAATTAAGTCCCTATTTCTACTTCTATAGGGCTTTATGATGTGCAGAGCCAGGTATCTTATGCAAGCATAGAATTGTTATTCAATTTTATAAACTTGCCAAAAATCATACCCAGACAGGCAATCAGTCAGTAGCAATTGCAGATAAATTTTGCGGAAAAATTCCTATAGAAAAAATATGCAAAGCACATATATTCTATTTATTTCACAGGCAGAGTGAATGCTTTTATAGTCGATTTATCACCCATACAGGAGTTATAAACCATGACAAAAAAATCCATTCGCTTTAATAATGCCGAACTGGCTTGCTCATGTCTCAGTTCTGTTTAAATATTGAGGTTTCATCCAATCTGCATTTCGGGGTATTAGAGAAAAGCAGGTTGGTACAGCGGTAGACCACCAGAACAATCATAAAAATACAAGCATAATTCTCCAATCCCCAATCTGGGGATTTTTTTATTCTGGAATTATTAAAGCTGAATGAAATCCATTTGGTTAAGGGTTTTCCTCATCCATCTGGCTAACTGCATTGGACACCATACTGGGTTCAATATGTTTAATCTTTTTACCAAAGCTGCGCAGCCACCACACTAGTTGTGAAGTAAAAGGAACCGTCGCACTAATCAGCGACATACCATTGTCCAGTTTTTCAATCTTCTGATCTTTACTGAGCTGACTTTCCTCAAAATAATGTGCATCCGATTCCGACATGCTCAGTTTTAGCATGACATTTTCAGTAGGGTGATTGAAGTCCACCCGGAAGCCCAATGCACCAGAATCGATATAGTCATCAATATCAAAATTCACCGGATGCAGGGCACGTGAATTGAGAACCACTGCCGATTTAAAACGGTGCAGGGCAAAGGTCTGAATATCAGATTTGTCATGACGGGTACAGACCAGATAAATGATGGAGCCTTTTTGCACCAAAGCCAGTGGATTGAGGATATAAGTCTTTTCTTCGCTGTTGTGACCGCGGCCCTGATAGACACATTCCAGCTGTTTGTCCTGCAATAAGCCTTCATATACCGCCTGCTGTGCAGTCTTATCCACGAAAGGTGGAATGAGCGGTTGGGTGGCTGGCACAATCCGTACCCGATTGATCCATTGGCGGACATTGTTTTGCGAGGACAGACTGCGGCGTGCCAGATCAAACCAGGGATTCATTTCTTCAATCAGGCTCGGTGGCAACAAATGTTTTAAATGTTCTTCGACCATCATAAAGGTGACCGCCTGTGAACTGGTCATATGCGGCAAGCTTTGCAGCGGTGCATCTGAGCGCCAACGCCAGCCTTGTGGTGTGGTCTTGCTGCTTTCGATTGGAAAGCGCTGCGCAATCTGGTTCAGGTCACGCTGAATGGTACGCAGGCTGATATCAATTCCTTCGCGATTCAAGATTTCCTGTAATTCACGTGTTCCCATCCATTTGCCGGTAGAAAGACGCGACAAGATTTGCCATTGGCGATACAGGCTATTCGAGGTTTCTTTTTCTTGTGCTGACATAATTTATTTTGCTGGCGATAAAGAGGATGGGATTTAGGCTTAGACTAACACAATAAAAAAACTCTCATTTTTTCGCAAGTCTTTCTGCGCAACAATTGTCCTACAAACTAAAAACAACTTGGTAAGAAATGGCATTGAGTTCAGGGCGCATTTATTAGATTAATGGTAGTTGCAATATAGGTTCAATGGCATGGATATTGCTTTGATTTAATTATAATAGATGATAAGACGAGGTTTGTATGCTTAAAGGAAATCGGGATACAAATGTAATTGAAAAAATTGATAATTTTAGTTCCCCAAATCTTGGGAAAAATTTTATAGAGGCTAAAACAGCAACGGTATCGACTACAGCAAATCCACAACTTTTATTTCAACAGTTGTCTTCAAAATTCTTTAATGAAATGCAGGATGAGCAAGTCATGTCCAGTCAGGCAAGTCAAAGACTGGAAGAATGGTTATCCCAACACACGCTGGATGAATTGAATGCTCTGAATCAGGTGGCAAAAGAACATTTTTTACATCATGGCATTAGCTTTACGGTTTACGAAGATAAAGAGGGGGTAGAGCGAAGCATTCCTTTCGATATCATTCCACGAGTGATTGGCCGCAAACAGTGGAATATGGTGGCTCTGGGGTCGGCACAACGCGTGCGCGCACTGAATCTGTTTTTACATGACATTTATCATCAACAGGATATTTTAAAAGCCAATATCATTCCTGAACTCCAGATTTTGACGCATGAGGCTTATCAGCCGCATATGTATCAACATAGCCTGAAAGGCGGGATTTATAGCCAGATTAGTGGGATCGATGTGATCCGTGATTCCAAGGGCGAGTTTTATGTCTTAGAAGATAATCTCAGAACGCCATCTGGCGTTTCTTATATGCTGGAATGCCGCAAGATCAGTGAAAAACTGATGCCGAAAGTATTCGAGCAGTCCAAGATTGCCGGAATCGAGCAATATCCACAATTATTGAAAGAAATCCTGATCGAAAATGCCTACGTCGATAAGCCATTTGTCGTGGTGCTGACCCCAGGGCGTTTTAATAGCGCTTACTATGAACATGCCTTCCTTGCAAGAGAGATGGATGTGCCATTGGTAACATCACGTGACCTTTTTGTTGATGACTCGAAGGTTTATGTAAAAACCATACGTGGTCGCCAACGAGTCGATGTTATTTATAGACGGGTCGATGATGCGTTTCTTGATCCCTTATGCTTTAAACCGGATAGCACTTTGGGTGTGGCTGGCTTAATGTCGGCTTATTTACAAAATAATGTCGTGATTGCCAATGCGCCGGGAACCGGTGTGGCAGATGACAAATCGGTTTATCCCTATGTCGACAAAATGATTCGTTTTTATTTGGGCGAGCAGCCAATTCTAAAAAATGTTCCAACTTATCAATGTCGTAATTCGGAAGAATTAGACTATGTCGTGGCTCATCTGGATCAGTTGGTGGTGAAAGAAGCGCAGGGTTCGGGCGGTTATGGCATGCTCATTGGACCACAAGCGTCTAAACAGCAAATTGAAACTTTCAGGGAGAAAATTTTAGCTGCGCCGCATTTATATATTGCGCAGCCAACTTTGGACTTATCGGTTAGTCCGACTTTGACCAATTTTGGTATTGCTGAACGTCATATCGACTTACGTCCATTTGTATTAAGTTCGCCTTATCGTACTGAAATCGTACAGGGTGGCTTGACACGCGTGGCGATGCAGCCCGGTTCACTGGTGGTGAATTCATCACAGGGTGGCGGTATCAAAGATACCTGGGTAGTCGACAATTTACATTCATAAGATTCCAAAGAAGGAAAATGTCATGGTTTTGCTGAATAGCAATGCGCAACATATTTTTTGGTTAGGGCGTTATTTATCTCGCACTCATTTTTTATGTGCGCGCTTTCCATTTTTAGAAGACGAAGCGGCAGTGGCGTATGCCCATGCTTTTTGTTTACCTGCCTTTGATGCCAGTTCCTTAAATGAGCTGGTACTGGATCCTACACAAGCAGCATCTTTTAGCCAGCAGTTTAAAGTAGCCAAAGACAATATTCAGGAATTACGCGGGGTACTGTCTGCATCAGGCTATGCAGAACTGATGAAACTGATCAAAACCGCAGACAAAAATGCCGGTTATATCTGTGAAGTGGTAACGGAATGTGAAGATATTCTGGAAGCCGAATCTTCCGATATCTTTCTGTTTTTCAGTTTAGGGCAATGTGTAGAACAGCTCGATCACCAGTTACGCCTGGGTGAAGAAACCAGTACTACGCTGTGCAAGATTGATTATGTGGTCAGAATTTTGGTGGAAATGGGCTGGGATGATCTGGAACAGTACTGGGAGCAGTTGCGTACAGAACCGAACCGGATTCAGTTCTACCAGTTTAGCGACCATATTCATCAACTGTTTGAGGCAGATGTATGAAATTGATGGTGAATCACCAAACGCATTATATGTATACAGCTGAGGTGAGGAACAGTATTCAGTACATCAAAATGATGCCATCGAGCAATGCGCATCAACGGGTGCATTCCTGGGATATTAGTGTACCGGGGAATAAAGAAATCCGAAAAGATGCCTTTCATAATCTGTGGATGACCTGTAACCAGCGCGAACCTTATTATTCCTTAACGATCATGGCGCAAGGGATTGTCGAGCTGAATCCCGCGCATCAGACTGGACTGAATGATTCAATCAATCCCAATATTTTTTTACAGCCAACCGAATCAACGCAATGTAATGCAGCAATGAAAGATTTTGCACAAGCTCATGTCCCTGCATTAAGCCGTCAACGTCTGATTGAACTGGCACAGGCCTTGCTGGAACATGTCCCTTATATTTCCAATAGCACCTCAGTGCAAGGCTCTGCCATAGATGCCTTTGAAGCACGTCAGGGGGTCTGTCAGGATCATAGTCATATTTTCATTGCCATGTGTAAATATCTGGGCTTAGCTGCCCGTTATGTTTCTGGCTATTTATATGCACAAAATGCTTCACATCTGGCCAGTCATGCCTGGGCAGAGGTGTTTGTAGAGCAGACATGGTATTGTTTTGATGTGAGTAATCTGCTGTTTAGTCCAAGCTCGCATATTTATGTGGCCATTGGGCGGGATTATTGGGATGTAGCACCGGTACGTGGTGTGAGGGAGAAGGGCGGTGTGGAATCCATGCATTCCATTGTTCAGGTACTAGGATGTTAATAAGGACAAAAGAATGACGTATTGTTGTGCGCTACGTTTAGAGCAAGGTATGCTTTTTATTAGTGATACACGGACCAATGCCGGAGTAGATCATATTTCTGTCTTTCGCAAACTGTATACCTTTGGTATTCCTGGGGAGCGTATGATCGTCATACAGGCCTCCGGAAATCTGGCCACAACACAAGCCGTAATTGGGCGTATCAAAAATCAGCTAGAATTGAAGCAGGAACCCAATATACTCAGTCTGCATACCATGTTTGATGTGGCTGAACTGATCGGGAGCACGCTTAAGAGAGTCATCGCCAATGTCACCAGCGACATTTTGGAACAGAGCAATTATTATTGTAATCTGCTGGTGGGTGGACAACTCAAAGACCAGGATATGCAGCTTTATCATGTTTATCCGCAGGGAAATTTTATCTGTGCGACACGAGATACACCATATTTCCAGATTGGCGAAAGCAAATATGGCAAGCCAATCCTGGATCGCGCGCTGACTTATGATATGCCGCTGGATGAAGCCTTGCGCTGTTCCCTGATTTCATTTGCATCTACCTTGCGCTCTAATGTTTCAGTTGGTATGCCGCTCGATGTACTGGTCTATAAGAAGGACAGTCTGATGATGCCGAGAGGTAAGCGTATTGCTGAAGATGACGAATATTTCACGGCAATCAGCCGGCAATGGTCAGACACCTTGAAAAAAGGACTGGCAGCGCTACCTGTTCCATCGAATGAATATTTTCTGTAAAAGGTATTCTGGTTCAGTTTTTTCGCGTACAGTATGAACTTCTGTGCACCAGCATAATAAAAATAGATAAGTTAGCGCATGTACCAATTTTGTTACGCCAGTAAAAGTACGTCTTCTAAAGTTGATTTGCTTGAAGATCTGACCAATATCCTGAAAGAAGCACGTGATTTTAATCATCGCTATCAAGTCACAGGAGTGCTGTATTTTGCCGATGGTTATTTTTTTCAATGTCTGGAAGGTGAGTGTTTAACCTTAAAAAGTCTGCTGCTCGAGAGACTCAATAAAGATCCTCGCCATCATGATATTAAATTGTTTGAGACCAAGGAAATCGAATATCCGAGTTTCCCCGACTGGTCGATGAAGTATATTTCTAAACGCAGTCAAATCCAGCAATTCTGTCAGGACATGGGATTTAATGACTTTAATCCTTTTGCCTTTCAGCAACATCATGTCGATGCTTTATTAGAGAAATTGAGTTTAGAGCAGGCTGAAGAACAAAAATCAGCTTAAATAAAAAGCCCAACTTCTGTTGGACTTTTTTGGCTCTGAGGATCAACTCAAATAACTTTACGTAGCGGACGATGACTGAGTCTGCATAACAGTTCATAACCAATGGTGCCATTGGCTTCAGCAACCTCATCGACCAAACGGGTATTCCCCCAAAGTTCGACTTGAGTGCCAGGTTTTACCTGCATCGCAGTTACATCAATCGCGATCATGTCCATTGCTACACGACCAATGACACGCGTTTGCTGGCCATTAATCGCCACATAGTTCTGTTTCGGGAAAGCACGAGGGTAGCCATCACCATAGCCAATTGAAACAATCGCAAGTGTCATGTCTTGCTCAGCTGTAAATGTTGAACCATAACCGACATGCTCACCTGCCTTGATATGGTTAAGTGCAATCACTTCGGCAGTAAAGGTCATGACTGGTTTTAAATCCAGATCATGCACATCACGATCTGCAAATGGAGTCGCGCCATAAAGCATGATCCCGGGACGGACAAAATCAAAATGCAATTCTGGATATTTATAAATGGCTGCTGAATTACAGCATGAACCCATCAATGGTGCGCAGTCATTTTTAATTTCTAAGAATTGACGGATTTGTTCATCATTCAGCGGGTGATCAGCATCGGCATTGGCAAAATGCATCGCCAAAACACAAGTAAAACCTTCAGCTTTGAGTTGATTGATCACGTCTTTAATTACATCAATTTTAAAGCCAAGACGGTTCATCCCGCTATTCAGCTTGACCCAGACTTTCAGGTCTTTGGCGATATAAGCATCTTTATGTGCCAAGAGCCAATCGACCTGTGCCTGCTGATGCACAATCACTTCAATATTCTGATCAATCACGATTGGCATTTCGTCTGCAACAAAAACACCTTCGATGAGCGTGATCGGCTGTTGATAACCCAGTTCACGAATTTCCAGGGCTTCTTGTAAGCATGCGACACCAAAAGCATCGCTTGCACTTAAGGCTGCCAGGCAGTCTTTAACTCCATGTCCGTAAGCATTGGCTTTGACCATACTGACGATTTTAGCGGTTGGGGCAAGTTGTTTGACACGGTTTAAATTATATTGCAGTGCTGCACTGTCAATATAAACTGTAGCTTGGCGCACCCTAAATTACTCCTGGAGGGACGATGGAAATCTGATGATTGAGCTTGTTTACTCTTCATCATCATACTGAGCATAAAACTCAGGTGAGAGATTACTAAAACGGGTATATTGACCTTCGAAAGCCAGACGTACCGTACCAATCGGGCCGTTACGCTGCTTACCAATAATAATTTCAGCAGTGCCGGCTTCCTTTGATTCCTTGTTATAAACCTCGTCGCGGTAAATGAACATGATCAAATCGGCATCCTGCTCGATTGCACCGGATTCACGTAAATCGGACATCACCGGGCGTTTATTGGGGCGGTTTTCTAGGGCGCGGTTTAACTGGGAAAGTGCAATCACAGGGCACTGCATTTCTTTGGCTAAGGCTTTTAAACTTCGTGAAATTTCCGAGATCTCGCCGACACGGTTGTCGCCCATACCGGGTACTTTCATCAACTGAAGATAATCGACCATGATACAGCCGAGTTTGCCACCATGCATTTTGGCAATACGACGGGCACGGGAACGTAATTCAGTTGGTGGCAGGGCAGAGGAATCATCGATATACAGGTTTTTTTCCTGTAAATGCACAATGGTACTGGTCACTTTTGACCACTCATCGCTGTCCATTTTGCCTGAACGCAAATGCCCCTGATGCACACGGCCAAATGACGAAATCAAACGCATGGCAATCGAATCCGCTGGCATCTCCATAGAATAGACCAGCGCCGGCAGGTTGTTATTAAATAAAACGCTTTCGACCAGATTCATGGCAAAAGTGGTTTTACCCATGGACGGACGCGCTGCGACAATAATCAGGTCGCCGGATTGCATGCCTGAGGTTTTATTATCCAGTTCCACAAAACCTGTGGTTAAACCGGTAATGCTACCTTCCATTTGTGATAATTCATTCAATTTATCAAAAACATCGGCAACGACAGAGTTAATCGGTTTAGGCCCTTGCGCCTTGGCATTGTTATTATGTTGTTCTGCAATCGAGAAAATATTGGTTTCAGCCAAGTCCAAAATTTCACTGACGGTACGGCCTTTGGTGTCATAGGCATTTTGTAAAATTTCAGAGCTGACTTTAATCATGTTGCGCAGGGTCGAGAATTCTTTAATTTTGCCTGCATAGGTTTCCAGGTTGTAGAAACTCGATGGCGAGTCTGCCATGAGCTGCATCAGATATTCTTCACCGCCAATCGCATCCAGTAAATTCTGCTTGATCAGCCAGTCATGCACCAGTACCGCATCATAAGGTGAGTTTTCTTTAGAGAGCTGATCAATGGCGCGGAAAATATATTTATGTCGGGTCGCATAAAAATCATTTTCAGTCAGCACATCACCGACCTGTTCAAAAGATTCGGCAACGGTCATTAATGCAGCAAGTACGGCTTGTTCAATCGCTAAATTGTGCGGTGGAGTACGAAATTCCTTGAGATTGCTGTTCTCAGTACTGATTTCGATATTAGCGCTGGTCGGCTTTTTGCTGGCATTCGCCTGTGACATATAAATCCCTGATTTTAAATACAATGGTTAAACATTATCGGAGATGAATAGCTTTTATTCACTACGACATGAAATCATACGCGTTCTGAAATCAAATGCGAAGGGTAAATTTTCATTTGTATGGGTAATAAAATAATTTTTAAGCAGGAGATACCTGTCATTTTTTTATAGATAAAAAAAGAGCATGCTTTCGCATGCTCTTTTTGAGGCGAGAAATTACTCAGCTACGATAGTAACCAGAACTTCTGCAGTAACATCATGGTGCAATTGGATTGCGATGTTAAATTCGCCAGTGTGACGAAGTGCGCCATTTGGAAGACGTACTTCTGCACGGTCTACTTCTAGACCAGCATTTGTCAACGCGTCAGCGATGTCACGAGTACCGATAGAACCGAATAGTTTACCTTCGTCACCAGCTTTCGCAGTGATTACGATATTTACTTCGTTCAATTGGTCAGCACGTGCTTGAGCAGCAGCTAAAACATCAGCTTCAGCTTTCTCAAGTTCAGCACGACGAGCTTCAAAAGCAGCAGTGTTTGATTCTGTTGCAGCAACTGCCATACCTTGTGGGATAAGGAAGTTACGGCCATAACCAGCTTTAACTGATACTTTATCGCCTAGTTTACCTAGGTTTTTAATGCGTTGTAATAAGATAATATCCACAGCTCAACCTCACTTATGATTGTCAGTGTAAGGGATCAAAGACAAGAAGCGAGCTTGTTTAATAGCTAGCGCCAATTGACGTTGGTAACGAGCTTTAGTACCTGTAATACGGCTAGGAACAATCTTGCCGTTTTCAGTGATGTACTGTTTTAAAGTGTCGATATCTTTGTAGTCGATGTACGTAACGTTCTCAGCTGTAAAGCGGCAGAACTTGCGACGACGGTAAAAACGTGCCATGTTATGTTCTCCTTAAGCTTCAGCAGAGTCTTGAGCGTGTTGTGCTTCTTCACGTTGAGCTTTACGCGCACGTTTTTCTTCAGCACTTTTCGCCAATAGTGACTCTTCAGTGATTGCGTTTTCACGACGGATGATAAGGCTACGAATGATTGCATCGTTATAACGGAACAATTCTTCAAGCTCATCAAGAGTAGTCTGACCACACTCAACATTCATAAGAATGTAGTGAGCTTTGTGGATCTTGTTGATTGGGTAAGCCAATTGACGACGGCCCCAGTCTTCAAGACGGTGGATTTGACCTTCAGCTTCTTTGATGTGAGTTAGGTAGCGTTCTACCATACCAACGACTTGATCGCTTTGATCAGGGTGTACTAAAAGTACGATTTCGTAATGACGCATTGTCAGCTCCTTACGGTTTGGACAGCCCCAATTTAAGTAAATTGAAGCAAGGAGTCACAACCAAGGTTGTGTCGCAGTGTTTGCGAGCCAAGAATTTTAGAGGGTTTAGGTTTAAAATACAAGTCATAGCTTTGAAATAGCTAAATTCAAATATTAAGTTATATTTATTCTTTTGTGTTTATTGAAGTTTTTTTGTGGGAACAATTATTTATAGTGATACTATTCACATAATTTTATTTCCTTTCCCTCTGTCATGTTAGATTTTCTTGATGTTTTTTCCAAAATTTTTCATTTCCTTGCAATTGTAGTTATTGTTGTTTTCTTTATTTATTTTATTCGTTTAGATCGCTTGCATGAAAAAGCTAATCCTGCTTACCCAAGTTTACTGATTACAATAGGGATTGGCTTTACCTTCTTTGGTGTTGCTTTGGGGCTTGCGGGCTTTGACACAGAGGATCCAACGGGAAGTCTATCGACTCTAGTAAATGGTATTAAAACTGCATTTTGGGGGTCATTTGCAGGTATTCTTGCTTCAATTTTAATTAAATTTCATGCACTTATTAAGTTTAAAGAAAATGATACTGATTTACAGGCAGATAAGCAGGTGCAGCAGTTTTATGAAGAGCATCAAATTTTAGCAAAGCAGAGCCAATTTTTAGAAAAAATTTATACTGATAATCAAAATCATCATCAGAATTTAGTAAAAGCCATTGAAAATTTTGGCCTAAATTTAGATAAAAATAATAAAAATAATATGCAAGAAATGCTTCAATCGATCAGTAGTAGTTTAGGTGGTATTGAGCAAATTCAACGCAGTACACAAGGTTATATTGCAGGTGAAATCGCAGAATTAAGAAACGAATTTGTTTCGTTTGCACAAAAGCAAGCAGAACAGACCACTGATATTTTCATTAAGGCCCTGGAACAAGCAATTCAACGTTTCAATGAAAATTTAACAGATAGTTTGGGTGAAAACTTTAAGCAACTTAATCAATCTGTAAACCGTTTAGTAGATTGGCAGGAGCAATACGCATCTCACGTAGAACAACAGACCACAAATTATGAGGGAATGTTGTCTCAGATTGAACAGGTGAAAAATGATTTTTCAACTGTGTTGCATAATGTGGATGGTTTTAAGCAAATTATTTTACAAGTAGAGCAAGCCATTCAATCCATTGATCATACCAACTATGAGTTTAACAACCGTATTGAGCATTTCTATGGCGCTTTGGATGCAAAACTTGTAGAGGTTGATCAAACGCGTCAATTGTTTGCAGAGAGTTTTAACAAGACTGAATCGCAAATGGATAAAATCAATCAACTGACCGAAACGATCTTTACTGAAATTCATGACTATTTGGAGTCTAGTCATGCGCGTGCGCTACAGATACAAACAACGTCTGCACAGCAAGCTGAACAAATGCAAAAGCAAATGAAGCAATCATTTGAACAGACGCAGCAGCAATTAAGCGATGGTTTAAGCACGATTGAAACTCAATTGCAGCAGACATTGAATCAGTCATTGATCACACTCGCTCAGCAATTAGGTGCACTTTCAACCAAGTTTGCACAAGATTATGAGCCAATTACAGAAAATTTAAAAAATATTATCGACTCGATTGATCAGGGAGTGAGATCTTAATGTTGCCCTTTATGCGTCAGCGTGCAACGAATTCTGATCAATGGATTAGTTTAAGCGATATTATGACTGCACTGATGATGGTGTTTTTGCTTATTAGTGTCATTTACATGATACGTGTTAAAGAATCAGTCGATATCCCACGAATTTTTAAGGCGGATGAACAACAATTACATTCGCAATTAGAGCAAAAGCTACAAAGTAAATTGACCAAGTGGGGTGCAACTCTAAGTCCTGACTTAACAGTGCGCTTTAATAATGAGGAAATTCTTTTTAAGGCAGGTTCAGCAGATTTAAGTGCTGAATTTAAGCAGGCACTGAATGAATATTTCCCTATTTATATTCGTTCGGTGATGCAAGATCGTTTTGTTGATAATATTAAAGAAATTCGTATTGAAGGGCATACGTCAAGTTTCTGGGCAAAAGGTGTTGGTGAGGAAGAGGCTTATATTCGTAACATGCAGCTTTCTCAAACACGTGCACAAAATACCTTAATTTATTTACTACAAAGTTCATTATTAACAACGGTAGAAAAAGCGTGGTTAAAACGTAAATTCAGAGCAATTGGATTTTCTTCGGCTGCACCTTTAGGTAAAAATGGGCAACCTGCGAGTGGCTCTAATAGAGAGCATTACGGTGCATCACAACGTGTAGAATTTAGAGTGGTGACAACCGCTGAAGATAGAATTCGTGCTGTTGCCTATGGTGATTCAAATGCAGCTCGTTGATTTTTTAACTAGTGACTTCTTAAATGAATTAAGAAGTCAAATGAAAGCAAAGCTTTTAGATATTACTGATTTACCCTTTCGCAATGGTATTACCTACGCAGATTTATATGATTTGCATGAAGGTGTCGAGGTTGATATTGGTGATATTACAAGCTCTCCTTCGGGTTTGCTTTATTATAAAGGCGTGATGGTTTCTCTGAATATTCAGGATGCTTTTCAGGGAAATAAGCAAGAAGAGAGTCTGCCTAAATTACACATTTGTCATTGTCATAAGCTCAAAGAAATGAAGGCTGCTGGGCGTATACAGCGTTATGTGTGTTCAGCACGCACAGATAAAATTCGTAAAATTCGCTTTATTTCAAATTATACAAACCAAATTAAAAGTGGTGAGTATGATTTGGATGTCTGTAAATACTGTCTAAGTCAATTAAAGTTAAACGGCTATAAAACTTCGATGACACCGATGGAAAAAAACCAGATATCCAAAAAATTAGACTTAAGTGATTTTTATCTCAAGTTTGAGCCACAATTTTATCAGGCGATGATTCAAGTGTTATATACAGACCAAAATGATATTGTAGTTAATCAATATCAAATGGACTGGAAGTATATTTCCTATAAATACAGAAAATCGAAACAATGGCGCTGTGAAGCATGTACAAAAGATTGTACTCACGATCATGCAAATTTACATACGCATCATATTAATGGTAATAAAGCCGATAACCGTTTAATCAATTTGAGTGCTTTGTGTTATGACTGCCATGCGATGCAACCGATGCATGAACATATGAGACGTTGATTCTGAAATAAAAAAAGATAGAGACGAACTCTCTATCTTTTTAAAAAAATACTATCTGTGTAGATGGCGCAGTTGAAGTAAAGCTAAATACAATACTGATCACGGTAATCAGGATGACAGAGAACAGAAAATATTTCTTTGCCCAAAGCTGATCATTTTCAGCTTTAAATCCAATGACACCGATATACAACCAGTAAATGCACAATAGATTTAAAATGACTGCATACAACCAATTGGCATAGCCATATACAAATAATGCATTCATGGTCAGGGTGAATAACACCACATACAAAAGTGATTCGATCTTGGTACGATGAATCGAGCGCGCCACAGGCAAAATGGGAATGCCTGCATTTTTGTAATCATCAAAGCGGTAAACCGCAATTGCCCATGAGTGAGGCATTTGCCACAACGCATAACCTAAAAAGATCAGTAATGCACCCAGGTCAAATTGATTGGCCACAGCGGTATAGCCAATGACAGGCGGAGCTGCACCAGAAATACTGCCGACTACAGTTTGATGAATTGTGGTTCGTTTTGTCCATAGGCTGTAGAAACCAACATATACAACAAAACCAATCACCGCGAAAAGAAAAGCGTACGCATTTACCCAGAACCATAAAATGCTAAAACCAATGAGGCCTAAGACCAGAGCAAAAGCCAGGGCAACAGGTTCAGAGATGGTTTTGATGACCAGAGCACGATTTTGTGTGCGCTGCATTTTTTGGTCGATGTCCTGGTCAATCACGTTGTTGACCACACATCCTGATGCTACGACAAGCGTAGTACCGAGAAGGGTAATAAGCAGGAGAAGGAAATCTACAGAACCTTGAGTGGCTACGAAGTAGCCACCCAAAGTGGTAACAAAGTTACCGAAGAGAATTCCTGGCTTAGTCAGGAATAAATACTTTTTCAACATGACGACCAGTTTAGATCATCATGTTGTAGTGTAGGTAATTCATGATCCATACAGAACCTACTAAAAGAATAGCGATGGTTAAGATGGTATACACGAACGCAATCACGTTCCAGCGTTGCTCTGAAGAAGAGTTCATATGCAGGAAGTAAATTAACTGCACAAGAATCTGAGCAACCGCAGTAATCGCAATTACTGCAATCAAGATACCGCGTTCAAAACCGCCTGCCATCACCATACCGAATGGAATTACGGTAAGGATGACAGAAAGTACGAAGCCAATTGTATATTGCTTAACGTTACCGTGTGATGCACCAGCTGAGTTGTGATCGTGACTCATTACAGAACTCCCATCAAGTAAACTACGCTGAATACACAGATCCAAACGATGTCAAGGAAGTGCCAGAACAAGCTTAGGCAAGCTAGACGACGCGTGTTTGCAAGAGTCAAACCATATTTCTTGATTTGAACCATTAACACGATCATCCAGACTAGACCAGAAGTTACGTGAATACCGTGCGTACCTACCAAGGTAAAGAACGCAGATAAGAACGCACTTGTGCTTGGACCGTGACCCGCATGAACTAAGTGATTGAACTCATATAGTTCCATGCCGATGAAGATAGCACCGAATACCCAAGTAATCGCTAACCAAGTCAGTACTTTTGCAACGTCTTTTTTGTATGCAGCAAGAACTGCAAAACCAAAGGTTACAGAAGAGATCAAGAGAGCGAAGGTTTCAGTCAGAACGAAACCTAAAGAGTCGCCAAACAGGTCTCTCGCACTTGGAGTACCCACAGGAATGTGGCTACTTAAAACAGCGAACGCAATGAAGAGTGTACCGAACAGGACAAGGTCACTCATCAAGTAAGTCCAGAAACCAAAGACGGTGATGTCAGTATCATCGTGATGATGCTCATCGTGTCCGTGGTTATCGTGATGAAGTACTTCAGCCATTGTCTTAGTCCTTCTTCAAGTGTTTTTCAAGAATCGCATAGCGTTCGTTTTCAATACGCTCAACTTCAGCAGCAGGAACATAGTAATCCACTTTCTTGGTGAAAGAAGACACGATGAAGCTAATGATAGAAGCAATGAACGTAACAACTACTAACCACCAGATGTGCCAGATTAAACCGAAGCCCATTACAGTGATGAACATCGCGATAACGAAACCAGCAGCACGATTCGTTGGCATATGGATATCTTCATACTTCGTTGGTTTTGCATACGCAACACCATTTTCTTTCTCAACCCAGAAAGTATCAATACCATTGATCTTTGGAAGATGAGCAAAGTTATAGAACGGAGCAGGAGAAGATGTCGACCATTCAAGCGTACGACCATCCCATGGATCGCCAGTCAAATCTAGACGTTGGTCACGTTGTAGGAAACCAACCACAATTTGCATCACGAAACATACAATACCAAGTGCAATCAGAACTGCACCAAACATTGCAATATTTACATACGGATCCCAGTCTGGGTTGTCAAATGTATTCAAACGACGAGTCATACCCATGAAACCAAGGATATAAAGTGGCATGAATGCAAAGTAGAAACCGAAGAACCAGAACCAGAACGCTGCTTTACCCCAAGTTTCATTCAGTCTCCAACCGAACATTTTCGGCCAGTAGAAGATGATACCTGCGAACATCGCGAATACTACACCACCAATAATTACGTTATGGAAGTGAGCAATCAGGAATAAAGAGTTGTGTACCAGGAAGTCCGCTGGTGGAACTGCCATCAATACACCTGTTAAACCACCGATACCGAAAGTCACAAGGAAACCAAGTGTCCATAGCATTGGGGTAGTGTAAACAATACGACCCTTGTACATGGTGAACAACCAAGAGAAGATCTTCACACCTGTAGGAATCGCAATAATCATGGTCATGATACCGAAGAACGCGTTAACGTTGGCACCTGCACCCATAGTAAAGAAGTGGTGAACCCATACAACGAATGACAATACTGTGATTGCTACTGTTGCATACACCATGGATTTGTAACCGAACAATGCTTTGCGCGAGTAAGTCGCAACAACTTCTGAGTAAATACCAAATGCTGGTAATACCAAGATATACACTTCTGGGTGACCCCAAGTCCAAATCAGGTTTACATACAACATTGGGCTACCACCCAGGTCATTTGTAAAGAAGTGGAAATCGAAGTAACGGTCAAGCGTTAGCATTGCAATTGTTGCAGTCAACACCGGGAAAGCAGCAATAATCAATACCGCTGTACATAAAGATGTCCAGGTAAAGATTGGCATTTCCATGAGTTTCATGCCAGGCGCACGCATTTTGATGATGGTAACAAAGAAGTTAACACCCGTTAATAGCGTACCTAGACCTGAAATTTGCAGTGCCCAGATGTAGTAGTCCATACCTACGCCTGGAGAATATTCGATACCTGACAGTGGAGGGTATGCCATCCAGCCTGTTGCAGCGAATTCACCTAACGCAAGTGAAACCATCATCAGACCCGCAGCGCCGGCAAATAACCAGAAGCTGAGTGAGTTCAATAATGGGAATGCAACGTCACGTGCACCGATTTGAAGCGGCACAGAGATGTTCATTAAACCAACTACAAGACCCATTGCCACGAAGAAGATCATGATCACGCCATGCGCGGTAAAGATCTGGTCGTAATGCTCAGGGTGTAAATAACCTTCGCCGCCACCTTTTGCAAGGAACTGCTGAAGACGCATCATGATCGCATCGGCGAAACCACGCACCAGCATGATCACAGATACGAAGATATACATGATACCAATTTTTTTATGGTCTACAGATGTGAACCATTCGTTCCACAAGTAGCCCCATTTTTTGAAGTAGGTAATACCAGCAACAACTGCGATAGCACCCAAGATCATCATTGCAACAGTTGCCAATACGATTGGATCGTAAGGAATTGCATCTGGACCTAACTTACCTAAGAAGCTCATGTCTTATTCTCCTTGAGAAGCAGTCGCATGTTCACCTGCTACATGAGCTTCAGAAGCAGATGCTTCCTGAGCAACAGCATCAGTCGCTGCAGCTTCTACAGGAGCTGTATGATCAGCACCGTGGTAGTTACTCATATAGTTGTGAATCACAGATTCAAACAAACCAGACTCGACAGAAGAATAATAAGTCACAGGATGTGGCTGAGTCTTATATGGGCCTTCTGCTTGTGCAGTTTCAGCAAGTCGTTTCTCTAAATCTGTTCTTGCATTACGAACCATTGCATCAATTTGTTTTTGTGAACGGTTGCCGTCACGTAAGGTCGCAAATTCAGCTTGGTCTAAAACAGTTTTTTGAACTGCAACAGGATTTACTGAAGTACCATTACCTGATTGAACTGCAGCAACCCATTCAGCGAATTGAGCATCAGTCACAGAATGTGCACGGAAGCGCATTTGTGAGAAGCCATAGCCTGAATAGTTTGAAGAGAAACCACGATAACCTTCAGCTGGACTCGTTTCATCAGCTAAGAAGTTAAGGTGAGTTTGCATGCCTGCCATTGCATAAATCTGACCACTTAACGCCGGGATGAAGAAAGAGTTCATCGTGAAGTTAGACGTGATACGAAGGCTTACCGGAGTTTTCTCTGGGAAACGCAATTCGTTAATTGTTGCAATGTTTTGCTCAGGATAGATGAAGATCCATTTAAATTGTTCAGCAATAACTTGAACAGTTAATGGTGCTTTATCTGCTTCAATTGGACGGTATGGGTCATACTTGTGGGAACCCCACCAAGTTAACCAAGCTAAAATACCAATAATAATGACAGGAATACCCCATACCACAATTTCAATCGCAGTAGAGTGTGTCCATGTAGGTTTATAGTCTGCGTCTTTATTCGATGCACGATATTTCCAACCGAACCATAATGCCATGATGATTGATGGAATAACCACCAACAGCATTAAGTAAATCGCAGTCATCATCAGGTTACTTTGACCTGCTGCAACTGGACCTTTAGAGTTCAGAAGTACCATATCACCACCACACCCGGTCAAGAGTGCAGTCATCGCAGATAAAGACAATACAGCTAAAATCGTTTGTCTCATTTTACAACCTCGGTGAAGAGTCCCATTCCCTAATTTAATATGGGATAGCGATTAAAGTGCACATGACGAAAAAGGCTGATTTTTACAAAACATCCTATTAATCATAATACACCGCTACGTTGTAGGGCATTATGCCTGAGATTGACGAACTAAGCTATATCTAAAGCCGCTTTAAATGCCTGTAATAAAAACCGATTTTGTTGCTCGGGATTTAGGAATATTTATAGGAATTTTATTTCAATTTCAAAGTTATGTAAGAAAGAATGGGATGAATATCATCCCATTTTAAGTGATTCAAAATTATTGTTTTACCACTTGAGTTTTTGCCAGTTTATCGTGCAGGGTCTGACGTTTTTTACCCAATCCGAAGGCCCAGTCAATCATTAAACTCAAGGGCATGAAGATGATATTCAGAAATATAAAGAATACGCTACGAATGGTGAAGGCACGTAATAAGCTAACTTTCTCACCAGATTCAGCATCTACAATTTTGATTTTCGTCATTTTTTTGCCAATACTTTGCCCAGATTTGGCAATAAGGTAGGCTTGAATCACCAGCATGATCAGTAAATAGACCGCAGTTGCAATCCAGGCTTGTTGAGAAAACATCTCAAACATCTGGGTTTGCAGTTGCTGCGCCATGGTAGGATCAGCATCACTGTTGAGTATCACATTCATGAACTCTTGGTTCAATTCTGCAAAGCGGACTTCCTGTTCAGGGGTGAAGAATCCAGTCAGAATAAAAGTCGCTGGTAACCAGAGTAACACGTCTACAATTTTGGCCAGAATACGGCTGGGAATACTGGCAAGTGTATTTTTTTGCGTAGTTGCTTGGGTGCGTGGTTGCGTACCAGACACTGTTATAGGCGGGTTGTTCTGGAAAGGCGTGTCAGGTGTTGCGGTTGGTGCGACATAACCCTCAGGTTGATATACCGATTTTCCCTGGGTAAGCTCACCTAAAGCTTTCCACTCTGCCATGCCTTGATGCCATGCCAAATCAGTTAGCATGACTTGCTGATTGGCAAGCATTTGATTTAATTGCTCGAGCGTATATGGACCAGCTTGTTGATTGTTTCGTGCCAAGTAAATCTGCATATAGACTGAATCTCAATATATAAATTTGAACTGATAATAGGTTGAATTAAGATTGTATTGAATTCTATTTTGAAAACAAACACCATCTTATCGTTAAGATTATAGATAAATTGAGTATTTTCAATCCTATTTATGAAGAAAATGCTTCAAATCAAAAACAGTGTAACAAGGATCGGGTGGTTTGAGTGCATCATTCAACATATCCGATTCGCTTTAATTATTGCCCTTTAAAAATGATTTTACTGTTGGCATTTGTTTGTCATTACAATTTGAATGTGGAGAAACAAAATACAAAAACTTATATTTTTAAAACTTTCAGAAGAGCGTTTTGAAATATAAAAGAATATTCATCCCATAAAAAAAAGACCCTGCGAAAGGGTCTTTTTTTATTTAAAATCTATTATGCAGTTGCCACTTTTTCTTTAGCCAGGAAGAACCAGGTATCCAGGACTGAATCCGGGTTTAAAGATACAGACTCAATGCCTTGTTCCATGAGCCATTTCGCAAGATCAGGATGGTCTGAAGGACCTTGACCACAAATACCCACGTATTTGCCTGCACGGTGACATGCCTGGATTGCAAGAGCAAGAAGCGCTTTTACAGCAGGGTCACGTTCGTCGAACAAGTGCGATACGATACCAGAGTCACGGTCTAGACCAAGCGTTAGCTGGGTCAGGTCGTTTGAACCGATAGAGAAACCATCGAAGTGTTCAAGGAATTGATCGGCCAACAATGCGTTGGTTGGTAATTCACACATCATGATCACTTTAAGACCATTTTCACCACGTTTAAGACCGTTCAATTCCAATAACTCGATCACACGTTTTGCTTCAGCCACAGTACGCACAAATGGAATCATGATCTGTACGTTGGTTAAGCCCATTTCATCACGAACTTTTTTCAATGCACGGCATTCAAGCTCGAAGCAGTCACGGAAGTTGTCAGACACGTAGCGGCTTGCACCACGGAAGCCCAGCATCGGGTTCTCTTCTTCTGGCTCGTACAACTTACCGCCGATCAAGTTTGCGTATTCATTTGACTTAAAGTCAGACATACGCACGATCACTGGTTTATCTGCAAATGCAGCAGCAAGAGTAGAGATACCTTCAACCAGTTTTTCTACATAGAACTCGATTGGAGAAGCATAACCAGCAGTACGCGCCATCACAGCAGCACGTGTTTCACGTGGCAAGCTGTCAATATTCAACAATGCTTTAGGATGCACACCGATCATACGGTTGATGATGAATTCTAAACGTGCAAGACCAATCCCTTCGTTTGGAATTTGCGCGAAGTCGAATGCACGATCCGGGTTACCGACGTTCATCATGACTTTGAACGGAAGAGCAGGCATTGATTCGATCGAGTTGGTTTGGATTTCGAAATCCAGCGCACCTTCATAGATGAAGCCCGTATCACCTTCAGCGCAAGACACAGTCACTTCCTGACCGTCAACCAGTACTTCAGTGGCATTACCACAGCCTACAATCGCAGGAACACCAAGTTCACGTGCAATGATTGCAGCATGACAGGTACGACCACCACGGTTGGTAATAATCGCAGCAGCACGTTTCATCACTGGTTCCCAATCCGGGTCAGTCATGTCAGATACCAGCACGTCACCGTCTTGTACTTTGTCCATTTCTTTGATTGAAGTCACGATACGGACTTTACCAGAACCGATACGTTGACCGATTGAGCGACCTTCACAGATCACAGTACCACGTTGTTTGAGGAGATAGCGCTCCATGGTGCCGACATTTTCACGGCTTTTTACTGTTTCAGGGCGTGCCTGAACGATGTAGATTTTTCCATCATCGCCATCTTTTGCCCACTCGATGTCCATTGGAGAACCGTAGTGGTTTTCAATGATCAGCGCTTGTTTGGCAAGTTCTTGGAGTTCTTGGTCGTTTAGAGCGAACTGTTGACGCTCAGCTTTTTCTACATCTACGACAACCACTGATTTACCTGCAGAAGCTTCTTCACCATAAATCATCTTCTGGTGTTTAGAACCCAAGTTGCGGCGTAAAATCGCGTGTCGGCCTGCATTTAACAGCGGCTTAGAAATATAGAATTCGTCAGGGTTGACTGCACCTTGAACGACCATTTCACCCAAACCATAAGACGCGGTAATAAACACTGCATCACGGAAGCCTGATTCAGTGTCCAGGGTAAACATTACACCTGCAGCACCCGTTTCAGAGCGAACCATACGTTGGATCCCTGCTGAAAGGGCAACCACGTCATGCGCGAAGTTTTGATGGACACGATAAGAAATTGCGCGGTCATTATATAAAGATGCAAAAACTTCTTTGATCGCGATAAGCACGTTATCAATACCGCGAATATTCAAGAAAGTTTCTTGCTGTCCAGCAAAAGAAGCATCTGGTAAATCTTCTGCTGTCGCTGATGAACGAACGGCAACCGCGATATCAGGGTTGCCGTTAGAAAGTTCTGCAAATGCTGTACGAACTTCTTGTTCTAATTCAGAGGTAAGTGGAGTATCCACAATCCATTGGCGGATTTTTGCACCGGTTTCAGCAAGAGCATTCACATCATCCACATTCAG
This sequence comes from Acinetobacter sp. YH12208, assembly GCF_013418055.1. Taxonomy (NCBI): domain Bacteria; kingdom Pseudomonadati; phylum Pseudomonadota; class Gammaproteobacteria; order Moraxellales; family Moraxellaceae; genus Acinetobacter; species Acinetobacter sp. YH12208. The sequence goes on along the minus strand of NZ_VPCT01000008.1, from coordinate 10,762 downwards.
TGCTGCAAGCTCTGCATTAATTTTAGCGTTTAGGCCACTTTGCTCGAGAAATTCACGATATGCTTCAGCTGTAGTTGCAAAGCCACCTGGCACCGATACACCAGCATTGGATAAGTGGCTGATCATTTCGCCCAAGGATGAGTTTTTCCCACCCACGAGTTCAACGTCGTGCTTCCCTAATTTTTCCAGACCAATTACGCGCGCTTCCAAAGTTGTTACTCCACTTTTGCAGTATTAATCACTATCTTGGCATGAGAGTATAGCAAATCATCTAGGTTTTTGATTTTACTAAGCGACAGTCATGTAAGATCGGTTTACTATAAAGATTATATAGCACTAAGACAAATGGTGGAGGAGAATTTTAATGTCAGAAGGTAAACAAATTCAGCGTAGTGTTTTCTTTATCTCGGATGGCACGGCAATTACCGCTGAAACGCTTGGACACTCACTATTAGCGCAGTTTCCAAATGTAAAGTTTGACATTCATATTATCCCTTATATTAGCTCTGAAGAAGCCGCAACCAGTGTGGTTGCAGAGATCAATGCGCGTGCTCTGCAAGACGGTGAAAAACCACTGGTTTTTGATACTTTAGTCGACCCTTATGTGCGGGAGATTATTAATACCGCAAATGCCGTAAATCTTGATGTATTTGAAGGGCTTATTAGCAAGTTGTCGGATGAGTTGCAGGTGTTGCCTACAACTTTAGTCGGTCAAACCCATGCGGTGACTGATACTGCCTCCTATAAAGCCCGTATCGATGCGGTACACTTTGCCTTGGACAATGATGATGGCGCGCGTACGCGTCATTATGATAAAGCCGATCTGATTCTGATTGGGGTGTCGCGTTCGGGTAAAACACCCACCTCCATTTATTTGTCTTTGCAATTTGGTATTCGGGTGGCCAACTATCCACTAACAGAAGAAGATCTGGATGATAATCGCTTGCCAGCGGTACTGCGCCCGCATAAAAACAAGCTGTTTGGCCTGATGATTGATGCAGACCGTCTCGTCGCGATTCGCACTGAACGTAAGGCCAATAGTCGTTATGCCAGCTTTAGCCAGTGCCAGATGGAGCTGCGTGCCATTGAAGGAATCTACATTTCGGAAGGAATCAAGTACCTGAATGTCTCTGAAATGTCGATTGAAGAAATCTCGACACGTGTCTTGCAAATGACGGGTTTAAAACGTCGAATTGGCTAAAAAGCCAAACAGAGCCAAACTTTGATTTGGCTCTGTTTTATAGCTAAAAAATACCAATAAGTGCTTATTTATAGAAATAATGTATGGTTTTTATAAATTTAAAAAATATCAAGTATCATAATTAAAAATACAAAAGAGCGTTATTTAATCAATTTGTTGAATAAGTACACTATTGATCCTGGGTTTAGAGTTCTAGATTTCATCAATTTTTCATGTTGAGTTGCCAACGTAGCTTATTCTTCTGCTAAATAAGTATGAATAATAATATCGACCTGATGCTGATCTCCATTGATACAGCAAATACTGTTTTCAGTAATTTTTAGGATTGGCCAGGTAATCAGCTGGCAATTTTCCCGCTGTAGCGCGGCATAATAATGATCTGACTTGAGATAGGTGTTAGGAGAAGATGCAAGATTTGGCATTAACTGGCGTCTTAACCACAGGTTTTGTACCTGATTTTCCAGAAATCTGAGGGAAAGCAGACTCTTAATCCGGTTGTTAAATAGACGGCGATTTTTACCAATTAAAGGATGATTAATAATGCGTTGCAGAATGCGGTCTGAACCTGGTAGCACAAAAGCAGGATTAATCTGAAAAACTTTCACCGAACCGGCATGCTGGCTAATTTTATCCAGCTGGGTAACGGTAAACTGGTCTGTGCCAATAATTGCAATATCTTTGTTTGAATAATCCAGTTTCATAAGCTCGGAAGAAGCGATTTTTATTCCGGTAAACAGCTGGAAATGTTCGGGATAATTTTCAAAAATGCCAACGTGTAGATCTTGCTTGGTGGCCATTAGACTTCCTTGAATTTATTTAATAATTGATTTTCTTTGTCCTAGATATAAACAAAAACCAGAAGCAGGGTAAAGGAGAAAATTTGACTTAGACAGTCATCTATTTGACAGAAATACAGCGGCTTATTTTTTCTAAGTCAGGGGAGATAAATATGATTAAAAAGCGGTGGTGTTAAGTAAAAGAGAAGAAATTAAGTGGGAAAAGTTTGGATGAAGGCGTTAAACAGGTTGTTGCTATTTTATTTGAAAGTTATACAACATCTACCCATTGCTGAGAATAGGTAGATGTCGCTTTCATTTATTGCCCGTTTTTAAGCTGCATCAACAGCTCAAAGTTATGCAGACGCTTGTCAGTGTCATAGATGTCACAAGTGAAGATAAACTCATCAACATCATATCTGGCTAAAAGTGATTCCAGCCCAGCTTTCACAGTTGCTTTGGAGCCGACCTGTGCCATGGCAAAGAAATTATCGACTGACATTTTTTCCGCAGGTGACCATAGACCGTCCATTGAATCTATCGGCGCTTTCAGTTTTAAGGTCTGACCACGAATCAATGACAAAACCCGCTGATAGGCACTGGTCGCCAGATATTCTGCTTCTTCATCGCTATCTGCCACACAGGTCGGTACACCCATTGAAACATAAGGTCGATCCAAGTATTCGGAAGGCTCGAAGTTTTCACGATACAGCTGAATCGCCTGACCGAGCATACGCGGGGCAAAATGTGAAGCAAAAGAATAAGGCAGGCCAAGTTTTGCTGCAAGTTGTGCACTGAACAGACTCGATCCGAGTAGCCAGACCGGAACATGCGTGCTTTGACCGGGAGTCGCAACAATACGCTGATTCGGCTCTGGATCTTTAAAATATTGCAAAATTTCCAGAATATCTTGCGGGAACTGATCTTCAGTTTCCTGACGGCCACGGCGCAGGGCACGCATGGTCATCTGGTCAGTTCCAGGAGCACGGCCCAGACCGAGTTCAACACGATCTGGATATAAGGTCGCTAAAGTTCCGAATTGCTCAGCCACCACCAGCGGCGCATGATTCGGGAGCATAATCCCGCCTGAGCCTAAAGTTAAGCTTTTGGTGTTCGCCAGTAAATAGCCTAAAAGAACGGCTGTGGCTGAACTGGCAATGCCATCCATATTGTGATGTTCTGCCAGCCACATTCGGCTATAACCCAGTTGTTCTGCTGCCTGGGCAAGCTCCAGCGCGTGGTTCAGCGCGAATTGAATAGTCTTATCGTCACGAACAGGAACCAGTTCGAGGATAGAGAACCGGGTATCGTTAAGTGTACGCATCGTATTACTCTTAAATAGACATGACTAAAAGCATACGACTTTGCATTGTATTTGTATATCGAAAAAAATCGATATAAGTGTAAACGAAAATAACAGGCAAAAAAATAAGCATCCGAAGATGCTTATTTAAGGAGGGAAGCTTAGAGAGTGCAGCCTTAACGACGACGGTTGTTGTAACGATAGTCATTCGTGCGGTAGTTTTTTGAACTGTAGCGACGGTCATAGCGGTCATCATAACGGCGATCCTCACTGACTTTTTTACCCAGTGCTGAACCACCCGCAGAACCTAGTGCTGCACCGATATAACCGCCATTGGTACCCGCCATGTTTCGGCCGACTGCATAACCCGCACCACCACCGAGGGCACCACCGATAATCGCACCATTACGGTCACGTTTGTTTGCCGCAACAGCTGCACCAGCACCACCACCAATCGCAGAACCGATGGTTGCACCGGTTGTACCACCCATTTTATTACCCACGGCTGCACCAACCACACCACCAAGTGCTGAAGCTAAAGCTGTATTGGTGGTATTACCGGCATTGGCTGCTGTCATACCCATGGCTGAGGTTGCTACAACAGCGATCATTAGAGATTTATAGTTCATGAGTACACCTTTTCGTATATCTAGCTGTATTTGTTGATAAGATCAATTTAATCTAGCAAGCGTCAAACAGCATGAAGGCCGTGTTGACGAATTGTGATTTTTATCTCCTTAATTTATTCATGATTTTGAGTGAATAATTTTATGTATTACATGAATTTGACTGTGTTTGAAAAGCATAAAAAAAGCACCCGAAGGTGCTCTTAATGACAAATGTCTGAGGTCTAACGCATTGATCAGTTATAACGGTAATGACGTTTTTTCTTGTAGTGGCGTGATTTGGCTTTTTCTGCAGTTTTGTCTTTGGAAATCTTGTTACCTAATGCAGCACCACCGGCAGCACCCAAGGCTGAACCGATATAACCGCCATTGCTGCCGCCCATGTTTTTACCTACGGTATAACCTGCACCGCCACCCAAAGCACCACCGATTGCAGATTCAGTACGGTTCTTTTTGCTACTTGCCACTGCTGCGCCGCCTGCACCACCTAAGGCTGCGCCAAGTGTAGCACCAGTATTGCCGCCCATGTTTTTACCTAGGGCTGTACCTGCAACACTACCTAAGGCACTTGCTGCTGCAACACGTGCTGTACTGTCTGCATGTGCATTTACCGCCATCATTGAACCAGCAGCTAAAACTGTACTCATTAAAAGTGCGTTGAGTTTCATGTCATCACTCCGTGTCCATTAACAGGACTGTATTTATTTCGATGTGGAAAATGTAACAAATCATGCCCAGAATAATATGAAGATGTTTCTCCATAATTTACTGCTTTATTTGATGAATTGTAAAATCTGCAAGAAATAAGCATAAGATCGATTATAAAAAAGGCAATTCCACTATTTTTAATCTTATTTGTTAACAAATGCTGCCGAGAGAGAATGATAGCGGCGTGGACTTACTCAATAATGATGTTCATTAGAAGCCAGAATCGTTAAACTAGGCGCAATTTTTTGATTTCGCTGTGCTAAATCGGTTTTTAGTTGCAGCCTATGTTTTGAGATTTTTTAAAAAATGAAAGAATCGTTACGTTTACGATTAGACCAACTCTCTGACCGCCACGAAGAGCTGACAGCATTATTGGCTGATATAGAAGTAATTTCAGACAATAAACGTTTTCGTCAGCTGTCGCGTGAGCATAATGACCTGACAGAAATCACCAGCGTTTGGAGCAAGTACAGACAGGCTGAAGAAGATATTGAAACAGCTCAGGCCATGTTGTCGGACCCGGACTTTAAGGAAATGGCACAAGAGGAAATCAAAGAAAATAAAGCTTTGATTGAAGCGCTTGAATCAGACCTGAATATTCTGATGATTCCAAAAGATCCAAATGATGCCAACTCTGCTTATCTGGAAATTCGTGCCGGAACCGGCGGCGATGAAGCAGCGATTTTCTCGGGTGATCTGTATCGCATGTATAGTAAATATGCAGAAAATCAAGGCTGGCGTATTGAAATCCTGTCAGAAAATGAAGGTGAACACGGCGGTTATAAAGAAGTGATTTGCCTGATCAATGGTGACGGTGTATATGGTCGCTTGAAGTTTGAGAGTGGTGCGCATCGTGTACAACGTGTGCCAGCAACCGAATCGCAAGGTCGTGTACATACGTCTGCTTGTACCGTTGCGATCTTACCGGAAGTCGATGTCGATACTTCGGTAGAAATCAATTCCTCGGATTTGCGGATTGATACTTACCGTGCCTCAGGTGCTGGTGGTCAGCATATTAACAAAACTGATTCTGCGGTACGTATTACCCATTTACCGACAGGCACGGTAGTGGAGTGTCAGGATGAACGTTCGCAACACAAAAACAAAGCCAAAGCGATGGCACTTTTGGTGTCTCGTTTAGAAAATGCCAAACGGGCTGCTGCCGATGCTGCAACCTCTGAAATGCGTCGTGATCTGGTTGGTTCAGGGGATCGTTCAGAACGTATTCGTACCTATAATTACCCTCAAGGTCGTATGACCGACCACCGCATTAACCTGACTTTATACAAGCTGGATGCGGTCATGGAAGGTGATTTGACCGAATTGCTGGACAGCCTGCATCGCGAATATCAGGCCGATCAGTTGGCCATGCTTGCACAGCAGAATGGTGGATAATGAATATTTTACAAGCGCTGGCTTTACGCGGCGAAGCCGAGAGTTACGAACGTCAGGAAAATGCCTGGTTGCTGGAACACATCACCAAGATTGATTCATTTGATCTGTTGATGAAAAAAGATCAGGAATTGACGCCTGAGCAGGAACAAGCTTATAAGGATGGTCTGGCACGAATTGCTGCCGGTGAACCTTTGGCTTATGTCACCGGTTCACAACCATTCTGGACTTTGGATCTGAAAGTCAGCAAAGATACGTTGGTGCCGCGTCCTGATACTGAAGTGCTGGTTGAAACCGTGTTAAAGTTAGATTTGCCTGAAGATGCCCGTGTGGTGGATTTGGGTACAGGCACAGGTGCAATTGCCTTATCGCTTGCATCGGAGCGTCCTGAATGGGTGATTGTTGCATCAGATATTTATGCGCCTACGCTTGAAGTAGCCAAATATAATGCAGAACAACATGATATTGAGAATGTAGAATTCGTTCTGGGTTCGTGGTTGAAACCATTTGGCCGTCAGTTCTTTGATGTGATTGCTTCAAATCCGCCGTATATCGATCCGGATGATGCACATATGCAGCATCTGGCGACCGAGCCGCAACGTGCACTGGTTGCGGATAAAAAGGGCTTGGCTGATTTGGAAGACATTATTATTCAGGCCAAAAAGCATTTAACCGTCAATGGCTGGGTGGTGCTTGAGCATGGTTATGATCAGGCTGATGCCGTGCAGCATCTATTTAAGCAGGCCGGTTATAAAAAGGTCCGTACCGTAAAAGATTATGGCGGTAATGATCGGGTGACTTTGGGTCAGTGGCCGCATTAATTTTTAATCCTTCTTTATGAAAAGAGCGACCGATTTGGTCGCTTTTTTAGTTGCCTTTCACTTTATTTGCTTTTAATCACATCACGCCAACGTAGTAATCGAGTTTCCAGTATTTTCATTAGCTTATCTGTAATTTTTCCTAAAATTGCCAATAAAATAATCGCAATAATCACGATATCGGGTCTGGATGTTTCCCGGCCATCACTGAGTAAATAGCCGATACCTTGTGTTGCTGCAATCAGTTCTGCAGCAATCATAAACATCCAGGACAGACTTAAGCTATTCCTTAAACCTGTCAGTATGCCCGGGGACGCAGCCGGCAAAACAATTTGCTGAATCTGCTGCCAGTATTTCAGACGATACACTCGTGCTACTTCAATCAGTTTACGATCGACGCCCTGAATGGCCGCCACAGTATTGGTATAGGTGGGAAAGAAAGCACCAATCGCAATTAAGGTAATTTTTGAGGCTTCATCAATCCCCAACCAAAGCAGTAGCAGGGGAATCCAGGCCAAACTTGGAATCGATTTAATTGCAGAGAAGGAGGGTTCCAGAAACTCTTCTGCCTGTTTATTCAGACCCACGAAAATGGCAAAGATTAATCCTAGACCACTCCCGATCGCAAAGCCCCAAATTACCCGCCAGGTACTGACTCCGATATGTTGCCATAAATCGCCTTCTACCAGTTCAGCCAAAGACTGAAGCAGACTACTCGGTGCAGGCAACAGATAAGGTTCAATAACACCGCTGCGAACCAGTAATTCACATAGAACGATTAAAATGACAGGGAGTGCCAGACCTTTCAGGATCGAAAAACTGCGCGACAGAAAAATCGACTTGTGGGCTTGATGCTGCACGAGTTGTTCCGAGATGCTTTTAGGTAAAGCCATTATTTGCTCACAACCTTTTGTGCATATTTTGCCTCAAGCAGCTTGGACACCACTTGATTGACATTGGTGCCTTTACGCACCAGATTTTCTTCGGTCAGAATCGTGCCAGCTTTTTGTAAGGCCTTAATATGTTTGGTATTAGGGATATTTTGATCAAGATTGGTGCGGCTGAGCTGCAGTTTGACAACGTTTAATGGCAGTTTTGTTTCACGTGCCAAAAGTTCAGCCAGTTTGTCCGGATTGGCTTTGGCCCATTGGCGTGCCTGTTCATAGGCTTTAAGCACGGCTTCAATTGCTTCCGGGCTTTGTTTGGCAAAGTTTTCCTTTACACTTAAAACGCTATAAGAATTAAAGCCCACATTGCGATATAGCAGTTTGGCACCTGACTGTACTTGTGCAGAGGCCATTAGTGGATCTAAGCCAGCCCAGGCATCGATCTGTTTACGTTCTAGTGCGGTTTTACCATCCGGATGCTGTAAATGTACCAGTTGAACATCACCTTTACTGAGGCCGACAGTATCCAGAGCTTGCAAAGTGAACAGGAATGGATCGGTACCTTTGGTTGCTGCAATTTTTTTACCTTTTAGGTCTTTCAGGGATTTTATCGGCGAGTCTTTTGCAACGACCAGTGCAGTCCACTCTGGTTGGCTTTGTACATATACAGTTTTAATCGGGCTGCCATTGGCACGACTGAGGACGGCAGCCAAACCTGCAGTCGAAGCAAAATCGACACTGCCACTGTTTAAATACTCTAGAGAACGATTACTGCCTTGGCTAAATACCCATTTGATTTGTGTTTTCGGAAGTGCTTTTTCTAAAAGTTTTTGCTCTTTTAGCACCAGACTGGTCGGAGCATAATAAGCATAATCCAGTTTTAGCTCTGCCGGAATGGCTGCGAACGTTATACCACTGATCAGGGAAGAAGAAACTGTCAGTACCACCAATCTTGTGGAGATCAATATTTTTTTCATGCTTATCTCAAAGTCATCATAATGAATTTTTCGACATAAATAGCGGGTGTTGAGTGAAGATGCAAAAGAGAAAAACAGATAAGAAAATCAAAAAATAAAATATTTAAAAAATCTTATTTAAGTGTTTGAAATTATAAAAAAATTAGTAGGGTTACTAACTAAGGAAAACTTATATGAAATTCTTTAAAATCTAGCATCAAACCGAATAAGCTGAATTTTATGTAAAACAAGGCAATAAATATAGAAAATAAATTGCATCAAGATAAACGCCACTCTCAACTTTTAATTAAGTTTTCCAACTGTAAAGGAGGACTACCTAATTGAGAATTTAAAACGACTGAAATTGTATGTGAAAGAATTTTTCGAGTGATACGATGAGATAAATGCCATAGATCTCTAGCCCTGACTTTTTGTATATTAAACTGCGCTGTTAGTTGTCCTATAACTGTTTCAATTTTCCTTCGGGCATTCATTAGTATTCTCATAGCTTCTTTCGGTCGATGATCAACCATATTTTTTCTAAATGGTGTTTGTAAGTCAACAGACTGTAAATCATAATATTTTTTTAGTTCAGGTCTTAAATACCCTTTATCAGCGCCAAGCAAACCATGAATATTCTGTGTAATTTCAGGTGCAACATCTCGTTCATCGCAGTTTGCTGGAGCAAAAGTATAATCTGTAATCATTCCTGGGAAATTAATCACAATATGTCCTTTAAAACCATAATATTTTTCTTGTTTAGCTGCACAATAACTGAAGCCAGCATCGGTTTTAAAATTTCTATGTTTTTTTGCTCGAGCATAGCGACAAACAGGAATAGGAAAACCATCAATAAAATGAATATTATCGTGCATAAAGGTTTTTCTAATCTTGGTCATAATTTGCTGATTGACTTGCCATAAATTTGCATAGTGTTTACAGAAATTAGGATAAGAACCTAATTTTGGAAACCAGTCTAAGTAATTGTGTTTAAAATATTTCCAGATATTTTTATCAGAATCCAATCCTAAAAATTTACCTACAATTTGTATAGTCATTATTTCAATATCGGTTAAAGCTGGAGGAAATCCTCTCGTTCTTAATGGCTTTGTGACGATAAGTGAATAGCAAGAATCTATGAATAAATACACAGAAATGATAAATTCGTAAATGGACATAACACGAGGTAGTTTTCTTGGTCGAAATCTAAATTGTGTTATGTCCTTTTTATTTCAATAGTCTAGAAAGTTGAAATTCGCGTAAGATAAATGAATAAGTATAAAAAAAGCGATACATCTGCATCGCTTTTTTGGGGTTGGTTCAATTTAGACCGGATAGTCTTGAAGGCAGTCATAGACTTCGACTTGATCTAAGCCACCGGTTTCCATTGCCAGACAAAGCGCTACAACTTTCACGGTATCTGCCAAGTATTGTTCATCTTTGAGCGCAATACCTTGTTGCAGGGCGACAATGCGATCTGCCGGAATTTCTAAGGCTGCGGCAGTTTCAGTTGCATCAACACGGTTAAAGAACTGAACCACAACATCTTTAAGCGCTGAGTCAGAGGCACTTAAAATAGCTTGATTAAGCTGTTCAGAGATTTGATCAGCTGAATGAACTAAAGCATTGGCGAAGTTTTGAACAAGATTCTGTTCAAGAACATCAGTCATCTTTAACATGAAAATACCTTCAACTTAGGAGAAAATTTGGGAGTACAGCCAATAGCAAAGTGCTATAAATTGAGTGAAAAATAATCTATTCTCAGTCGAATTGCAAAGCTTTCTGGATGACTGTGTAGTCCTGCTAATATATGCTGCAGGGCTTGAAATTTATAATCACAGTAAAAATATGAACTTAAGTTTCAATAAAATTTTATTAATATTTTTTAAGTATTAGTTTATATAAATTATATGCCAATCTCAACTTAAAATGAGTTTTTCGAGTTGAATTGGCGAATGGCCAAGCTTTTTATTCAAAACAACGCAGACGGTGTGTGACAGAATCTTTCTGATAAAGCGATGTGATAAATGCCATAAATCTTTTGCTCTTACTTTTTGGATATTAAAGCGATCTACCAACTGGCCAATGACGGTCT